>CAZQIW010000052.1:0-7622 GCA_964593845.1 uncultured Thermodesulfatator sp.
AAAAGTTAAGGAAGTTAAATGGGAAAAAGTTTTATAAAGTTTTTACTATAACCTCAGCAGGATTGATTACAGAAGCTCTATAAGCATAATAGCTTCCTATTGCTAAACTAAATATTAAAAGCAATAAAGGATAAAGCCAGAATTGTCTGAATACAATAATAGTCCTTATTGGTTCTGAAATAGAAACTCCTCCAAGTTGAAGTTCTGCATAAGGAATCCCTTTTAGATAGAAGAAAAAATTAACAAGTTCTCCTAAAATTAGCCCTATAATTATACTAAAAAAGGCAAGTCCTGCAACTTCTGCCAGAATCATTAACCGAATGTGTCCTGGAGAAGTCCCTAAGGCTAATAAAACACCAAATTCAAAGTAACGCTCCTGAAAACTCATAATAAGAGTGTTTCCTATAAGTAAAGAAACTAACATAAAAAGCAAAAGAGTCATTAAAACCACAGAAAAATCAAACATTCTTATCGTAGAAGCTAAAGAAGGAAAAAACTCTTCCCAGCTTAATACTTCATATCTTTTTTGATATTTTTCTTGCAGTTTCTTGATAAGCAATGGTTTTAAGGCTTTACTTTGGTAGGCATTATTCAGCAAATATACTATTTCGTGAATTTTATTTCCTAAATTTAGCAATGTTTGAGCAGTGCTAAGAGGAATAAAAATCAGGTTTTCATCTATATTTTTTAATCCAGTTC
This sequence comes from uncultured Thermodesulfatator sp., assembly GCA_964593845.1. Lineage (GTDB taxonomy): Bacteria > Desulfobacterota > Thermodesulfobacteria > Thermodesulfobacteriales > Thermodesulfobacteriaceae > Thermodesulfobacterium. Next base: position 700 of record CAZQIW010000052.1, read on the forward strand.
GGAAAATTCCTTTTACTATAAAAACTTCCTGCACTAATTCTCCTTTTATATCTCCTGTAGTAAGAATTAATTTCTCTCCTATCCCCACTCTCAGATGCTCAGCAAGTTTTTTCCCTATTAAAACATAATTTCCTTTAGTATTTTTAAAATACTCTCCTTTATAAAGAGTATCATCTATTTTGGAAACTTCCTTTTCATATTCAGGTATTATTCCATAAATCATTACTCCCTTAGATTCTTCTGCTGAACTAAGCATTCCCCTAAAAATTACTCTCGGAGCAATAGCCTTTACTTCTTTTTTTAAAAAAGGACGAAGCTCCTGAAATACAGAATAATCAAAGCATTTCTCTACTTTAAAATTTTCTCTAAATCCATCAATATGAATTTGGAGATGTCCTGAAAGGCTTTGCGTAGCAGAAAGGACCATGTGCCTTTTTAAGCCTTCATTAAGTCCATCGGTAAATACTAAAGAAGCAAGTCCTAAGGAAATAGCAATAATAGTTAAAATTGAACGACGGGGATTTCTTTTTAAATTTTTAACTCCTAAAAATGTCAGGAAGAATAAAAAATCAAGTTTATCTCTTATAAACTTAAAACACTTCATCATTACAGCAATTATTATTTATATTTTTTTCAAAGCTTCTATTGGGAGGATTTTTAAAATTCTTAAAGCTGGCCAGATGCAGACTATTAAAGTGGAAAAAAATAAAGCTATAGCAGGTAAAAAGAAACTATTAAAAGTTAAATCAGTATACATCTTTTTTATTTCAATACCTCCCATTTTTATAGCTTCTGGATAGGCGATACCAAAAATAGAAAAAAATAAATTACAGGGATAAGCTAAAATAAATCCTGATAAAATACCGGCAAAAAGCAATAAAAATGCCTCAGTATAAATCAAAGCTATTAAGAATTCTGAAGATGTCCCTAAGGCTTTTAACAAACCAAATTCCCTTGTGCGTTCAAGCACAGCCATAAGTAAAGTATTCAAAACTCCCAAGGAAATTATAAACAAAACTACCAGTAAAGATAACCACATTCCTTTTCTATCCGCCTGCATGCCTTTATAAAATTCTATTGCTACCTTATACCACGGTAAAATTTCCAAATCTGACATATTCCATTTTTTCATTTCTGACAGAAATTGGGAAGTTTTTCGGTAATCCTGAAATAACACCACAATTTCATGCGCTCCATAAGGAATGCTTAAAAAATTTTTCATTACTTTAAAGGGAATACAGGCTATTTCTTCTCCTATTCCAGCACCAGAGGTTTTAAAAATTCCTACAACTTCAAAAAGATCATTAGCTAAGGATCCGTCAAAACCTTGTGAAAGAATAGCCACACTTTTTCCAGAGGTAATATTTAAAACCTGTGCCAGCTTTTCAGAAATTACTATTTCCTTCCTTCCCTCGGTTAAAAATCTTCCTTTTATTATACCTTTACAAAGAGTGGTTACTTCTTTTTCAGGCTCAATTCCTATCAAAACCACAGGTAAAACCTCTTTTTCTGTAAAAAGAAGAGCTGAAGAATACAAGCGTAAAGAACTCTCCGCTCCCTTTATTTTTTTTATTTCTTTCTGAATTTTTTCTGGAGATTTAATAAGTTTAAAAATAGAAGGTTCTTCAAAAAAGCCTTTTTTATGAATTTGCAGATGTCCAAGAGCTGCAGAAGTAAATGCAGTGATAATTCTTCTGTAAGTTCCATCAGAAAGTGCTATAAAAAAAGAAGAAAGAAAATAGCCTCCAGCAAGCATAATTATTATAAACAAATTTCTTTTTTTATACCTTAAAACATTTCTGAAAGCCAGTTTAAAAAGCATAAAAATTACTTTAAAAATCTCGTATATTTTTTATGTGTCTTAAAGAAAATAAACTGTCTTTTAGAGGTATATCAAACTGAGCTTTTAAATAGCGTATTATAGTATATCTACCTTTTTTCTTTACAGGCACCATTTTTAACATTCTGGGAAGTTTTCTTCCCCCAATTTCTCCTATATCTTTAAAATACAAAATTCTGATCAACTCCCCTTTTTCATTATAATATTCCTCTCTTACAGGAAGCCAATCTTTTTTCCTCACAACAAGTATAATCTTACCCCATAAAGACAAAGCATGTTCCTTAGGAACAAGCTTGATAAATAGATAGCGGGGATCTTTGTAAGAATCAGGAAGATATTCCCCTTTATAATCCTCAAATAAAGTGCTTTCTTTTACAAGGTCGTCATTAGTAAAATCAGACCCCATCCAGGAAGACATCATCATAGAAGGGGGCACACGCATTACTTTATTAATTCTTGGAAAATAATTCCACATCTTATTTCCAATCCGTAAAGTGGTAATACCTTTTTCTTTTTTAGGATAGATAATATAAATAAGGGTTTTATCTTTTCCTTTAGTCCAGCATTTAAGTTTTAATGTTCTCCGATAATAAGAAACTACTTCCATTTCTACTAAAGCATAAGAAGATTTAGCCCGGTATAAATTATCTATCGTGTGTAAAACTTTTTGAAGTGGAGGGAGTTTATTTTCTATACCTAAAATTACTGATGTTTTTCCAGAAACCAAAAAAATTCCTATTAACAATAAAGTCAATCTAATAAACTTTTTCTTCATCTCCTCTCCCTTTTTCAAGTTATTTTTGAAATTATATTTAATATAAATAATTATAAACAAAAACTAACAAACTGCTACTTTCTTTTTCTAAAACTTGTTTTTTCTTGCTTTTAATATTAAATTATAGCAATATTTTAAAAAAGAAAAAAACTTGGATAGGAGGCTTTATGCTTTTTTATGTTGATAATGGTTGTCCAAACTGTCATGGAATTGTTTCGGATGAAAGGCTTCATAAAGGTTTACCCTGTAATAAATGTCTTCCAGAAGACCTAAAACCTTCTAAAAATGATATAGTTACGGTTTGTGATCTGCTAAAATCAAACTCTTCTTTAAAAGAATTTAAAATCTTTTGTGAAGTAGAACATAAGGTTAAGGAGTTTAAAAAAATTTTTTCTGAAATTTTAAAAACCAGTCCCTCCTCTTTGCAGATAAGCTGGGCTAAAAGATTTTTCTTGGGAGAATCTTTTGCAATTGTAGCTCCTACTGGAACAGGAAAAACTACTTTTGGACTTATAAGCAGTATTTTAACTTCTAAAAAAGCCTTGATCATTGTCCCTACAAAAATGCTGGTAAAACAAGTAGAAGATAGACTTTACAATTACTTAGATAAAATCAAAAATCCCTCTTTAAAACAAAAAAAAATTTTAGCCTATACTGGAGCAAAAAAGGAAAAAGAATTACTGGAAAAAGAAAATTTTGATATATTTGTCTGCACCTCAGCTTTTATGCATAGAAATTTTGATCTTTTAAAAGTAATTGATTTTTCTTTTATTTTTGTAGATGATGTAGATTCTTTTCTAAAAAGTAGCAAAAATGTAGATAATCTTTTTCTTCTACTTGGATTTTCTGAAAAAGAAATAGAATTGGCTTTAAAAAGAAATAAAAATGAAGAAGATTATGAAGAACTTCTTAAAATAAAAGAAGAACATAAAAACAAATTAAAGCAGCTTATTATTTCTTCTGCTACTTTAAAGCCAAAAACTAACAGAGTGCTTCTTTTTCAAAATTTGCTTGGTTTTGAAATAACTCGTTTTGTTTCTACTTTAAGAAAAGTAATAGACACCTATCTTCCTGTTGATTTTAAAGAAATAACAAATTCAAAAGAGGAAACTCAAAGAAAAAAAGATCTTATTTTTTATAAATTACTCAATCAGGCAGAAAATCTTATAAAAGAGTTAAAGGAGGGCGGGCTTTTATTTGTGGAAGAGTCTTTTGGAAAAAGTTATGTAGAGCTTGCTGTTCATTATTTAAGAGAAAAAGGATTTAAAGTAGTTTCTTATTTAGAAGTAAGTGAAACTGAGCTTTTAGAGAAATTAAAAAATCAAGAAGCAGATGTAGCCATAGGTCTTTGCCATATTGGAAATCCTTTAGTAAGAGGAGTTGATCTTCCTGAAGTATTAAGGTATGCCATTTTTCTGGGGGTTCCCAAACATATTTTCCCCTTAACAGCAGGAAAAGAAGGTTTTTCTCTTTCTATCTCTCCTCAATTTTTACATAATATTCTTCTTTCATTAATGCCTCTTTTTAGTGATGAAGAGAGAATAACAGCTATTTCTTATGTATCTTACTTAAAAAAATACTTAACCCTTAAAGAAGAGCAGGTTCCTCAATACGAAGGACTTTATAAAAAAATTCTCTCTATAAAAGAATTTCTTGAATCAAAGCTAAATGATGCTGAGTTTATAAAAAGACTTGAAGAAAGTGAGGAAGTATTTTTAGAAAGGGATGAGGGAGGGAATTATAATGTAATAGTAGGAAATGCCTCCTCTTATTTACAGGCTTCAGGAAGAGTTTCCAGATTAACCACTCGTGGGCTTCTTCCAGGACTTTCCATTATTCTGGTAGATAATTTTAAAGCTTTAAACAGTTTGAAAAAAAGATTAAGATTTTACTTAGGAGATGAAATAGAACTTAAAGAAATAGATCTTAAACAGGCAGTAGAGCTTGATACTCAAATAAAAGAAGAAAGAAAGAGACTAAAAAAAGAAAAAATAGACTTTAAGAACTATCTCATAATTGTTGAATCTCCTCATAAAGCAAAAACTATTGCCAATTTTTTTGGTAAACCTTCTATAAGAAGGCTCAAGAATGTATGGGTATATGAAATACCTATGGAAAATACTCTTCTTTCCATCTGTGCTTCTCTGGGGCATGTGTTTAATCTTTCAAGAAAAAAAGGAATTTTTGGTATTTTACAGGAAAATGGAAGTTTTTATCCTGTTTTTGGCACTATTAAAATTAATAAAGAGACTGGAGAGCAGTATGTGGATGAGGATTTAAAAAATAAGAATGGAATTTTTGATAAAGGAGAGATTATTGAGGTTTTGAGAACACTTGCTTTTTGTGCTGATGGAGCTTTTGTAGCCTCTGACCCTGATGCAGAAGGAGAAAAAATTGCTTATGATTTATATATCAGTCTTAAACCCTTTCAACCCAATATTAAACGGTTAGAATTTCATGAAGTTACAGAACGAGCCTTGAGAAAGGCTTTAGAATCTCCCCAAGAGATTAGTTTGCCCAGAGTAAAAGCACAACTTGCCCGACGGGTAGCAGATAGATGGGTTGGTTTTTCTCTTTCTCAGCAGCTTTGGAAGATATTTAAAAAACACTATCTTTCTGCTGGAAGAGTGCAAACTCCTGTTCTTGGATGGATTATAGAAAGAGCAGAACTTGCTAAACAGTATAAGTATAGAATTACTTTTGAGCTAAATAATCACAGGTTTTCCATTGAACTTGAGGATCAGAAATTAGCCAAACAGGTTCAAAAAGAGCTTTCAAATCTTGTTATAAAAGAAATAAAGAAGTTTGAAGATGAGATCTCACCCCCTCCTCCTTATACTACAGATACAGTGCTTGAAGATGCTTTTCACTTTTTTAAATTCTCTTCTGCTTATACTATGCAACTTTTACAAGAGCTTTTTGAATTAGGACTTATCACCTATCATAGAACAGATTCCACCCGTATTTCAGAAGTAGGACGCTATCAGGTAGCCAAACCTTATGTTACTCAAACTTTGGGAGAAGAATATTTTTATCCCAGAGAATGGTATAGTGAAGGGGCTCACGAAGGTATAAGACCTACCCGTCCCTGGGATTTAGCAGAAATTAAACTGAGAGTAGCTCATGGTCTTTTAACTTTCAAAAATCCAAAGGATAGCTTTAAACTTTATGATATTATCTTTAGAAGATTTATGGCAAGTCAAACCAGAAAAACCAAAGTTTTAAAAGGAGTTTTTGAGTTTAAAGTCCCTTCTTACTCCTGGGAAGAAACTTTAATCTTAGAAATACTTCAACCAGGATATGAATACTTCTGGACAAAACCACAAGTTTTTAAAATGACAGATACTTTTTCTCCAGAAAATATCCAACTTACAAAAGTCCCTAAGGTCTTTCTTTTTAACCAGGGTTCTCTTATCCAGGAAATGAAAAAAAGAGGACTTGGAAGACCCTCTACTTATGCAGAAATTGTTTCTACCCTTCTTCATAGATATTATGTCTATGAGCTTAAAAATGGAGGACTTGTGCCTACTGCTTTAGGAAAAGAGGTTTATAATTATTTAAAAAACAACTATAGTGAGTATGTCTCTGAGGAATTTACAAGAGAGTTAGAAGAATTTATGGATGATGTGGAAAAAGGTAAAAAAGACTGGATAGAAATTTGCCATAAACTTCTCCCTCTTCTTAAAATTTTAAAAGTAATTGAAGAGTGAAGTTGTTTTTTAAGATTATTTTAGTATATTTTTAACTAAGCAAATTTTTCATCTGCAGGGGGTTTTTAATGAGATTTAAAAATTTTTTTATAGGGTTTTTCTTAGCTACAGTTATTTATATTTTATGCATCTTTGGCACAAAAGCACTTCTTCCAGAAAATAGTATTCTTTTTGGATTAAGCACTTTTATTTATTTAATAGCTGGACTTGTTTATTTAACCTACTGGATTTTTAAATGGGAAAAAGGAGCTTTTATAGGTTCTATAATTGGATGGAGTGGATTTTTGCTAAACTTTACTGCTTTTATTGTAAGATGGATACAAACACATCAAGCTGGATTTGGTTATGTTCCTTTATCTAATCTTTATGAATCCTTAGTGTTCTTTGGGCTCTGTATAGCGGGTATTTATCTATTTTCAGAATTCAAGTTACCTACTAAGATTTTTGGAAGTATTGTGTTTCTTGTAGCAAGTTTTATTATGGCTTATGCCTCTCTTAAGGCTGATGCTTCTATAAAACCTCTAATCCCTGCTTTAAAAAGTAACTGGTTGATAGCTCATGTTATTACCTGTTTTCTTGGGTATGGAGCCTTTGCAGT
>CAZQIW010000052.1:7722-10732 GCA_964593845.1 uncultured Thermodesulfatator sp.
TGGGAATTATTACAGGAGCAGTATGGGCAGATCAAGCCTGGGGAAGTTACTGGAGCTGGGATCCAAAGGAGACCTGGTCTCTTATTACCTGGCTTATCTATGGTGGAGCTATACATGCTCGTTTGACCAGAGGTTGGTCTGGGAAAAAAATGGCTTGGTTAAGTATAATAGGCTTTGCCTCTGTTCTCTTTACCTATTTTGGTGTTAACTTCTTCTTATCAGGATTACATAGTTATGCTACACCTTCTTAAAATTATAAAAAGGAGGATTTAAACAATATGTTAGTAAGAAACTGGATGTCAGAACCTGTAATTACTCTGGAAGAAGATGAGCCAATTATAAAAGCCTTTCAAATTTTAAAAGAATTTAAAATTCGTAGAATTCCTATCACTAAAAATGGCAAACTTACAGGTATTGTTACAAATACTGATATAAAAACCGCAACTCCTCCAAAATTTGCTCCTGTGGAAATTCAGGAGTTTTATCAGCTTTTCTCTGAATTACCATTAAAAGAAATTATGACCAAAGATCCTATCACAGTGTATCCAGAAGATAGTATAGAAAAAGCTGCAATTTTAATGCTGGAAAATAAAATTTCTGGTTTACCTGTAATTAATAAAGATAAATATGTCGTTGGAATAATAACCCAGACTGATATATTTAAACTCTATGTAAATATAAGTGGAGCTTATTATAGCCCTTTTCAAATTACTCTTTTTATCAATTCTACAGACGACTTGCCAGAAATATTAAAAATTTTTAATGACTTGAATATAGTTATTTATAGTGTTTTATCCTGGAAAGATGAACTTTGCTATGAAGATGAGTGCAAAAGAAAACTTTTTATTCGTTTTAATGGTGCTGACGAAATTGCTGTGAAGAAATTAAAAGACATTCTGGAGTCTAAATATCAAATCATATCCTTTAAAAAAGAAGATATTTCAGATCTTCCAAGAAAAAAAATTACAGAAGATATTGAAGAAATTTTCATATTTTAATTAGAATTAGTATAAATTTCAAAAGAAGAAGACTCTGTTGGAACATATACAGGAAATTCTTGAGGAACGTGATGAATTGATTTCATTACACTAAGCCATACAGGGCAGGCAATTCTTCCTCCTGTTTTTCCCCATCCTAAGCTTTTCTTTTCATCATACCCTACCCATACAGTGCAAGTATAAAAAGGAGTATAACCAATAAACCAAGCATCTCTATAACTTTGAGAAGTTCCTGTTTTTCCTGCTACAGGCACTCCCAAGGCTTTGGCACACCTTCCTGTTCCATTCTGAACCACTGCCTGCATAAAATCATTCATTATATAAGCGGTATAAGGAGAAATTACAGGTTTTATAATTGGTTCTGCTTTATATAAAAGTTTAGACTTTTCTACTATACTGCTATATATAGCTTCTATAAATTTAGGTTTAACCATATATCCCATATTTGGAAAAATAGTATAGCACCTCGTAAGCTCCAGAGGAGTAACTTCATAAGCTCCTAAAGCTATACTATAATTAATAGGTTGAGGAAATTTAAGCTCCAGTTTATTAAGCATATCTGCAATTCTATCAAGCCCAAGAATAAGAGCTATTCGCACAGCTACCGTATTTCTGGATTTAGCTAAACCTTCTTTTAAAGTAACAGGTCCCAAATATTTTCCATCATAATTTCCAGGACTCCAATCTTTTCCATTATCTACACCCTGCAATACTATAGGTTCATCAGGTATTACTGAATCTGGAAGAAGAAAACCATCATCTATAGCTTTAGCCCAGATAAAAGGCTTAAAAGCTGACCCAGGTTGTCTTTTAGCAAGAAGAGCACGATTATAAGGGGATTTTATATAATCTGTCCCACCAATTAATACCCTTATTCCTCCATCTTGATTATAAAGACATACTACAGCTAACTGAGGAATCTCTTTGTTTTTAAAGAGTTTTTTTAAAGTAGCTACAGCTATTTTATAAGCCTTTCTTTGCCAGTTAAGATCAAGAGTAGTTTCTATTTTTAAACCACCTTCTTTAATAATTTCTTCAGGTAAAATTTTTTTTAGCTCCTCTTTTATAGCATCTATAAAGTAAGCTACATCTGCAGGAATATTAAAATTTTTAGGATTTACTCTAATAGGCTCTGTAGAAAGTTTTTTAGCGGTTTTCCACGAAATAAAACCAACTTCTGCCATTCTTCTTAAAACATAATTTCTTCGTTCTAAAGCCAATTTGTAATTTTTCAGAGGATTATATTTACTGGGAGCTGGGGGAAGACCTGCAAGGACTGCAGCTTCATTAAGATTTAATTCCCATACATGTTTATTAAAATAAGTTAAAGCTGCTGCTTCTACTCCGTAAGCTCCTTCACCTAAATAAATATGGTTTAAATAAATAGTAAGGATTTGATTTTTAGTGAGATATTTTTCAATTTGCCATGCTAAAAACATTTCTTTAATTTTTCTTCTTATAGTTCTCTCAGGAGTAAGAAGGAGAGACTTTACTACCTGTTGGGTGATAGTGCTTCCACCCTGAACAATCTTTCCGTGAATTATGTCTTTATAAAGTGCCCTTAAAAGACTTAAAAAATCTATACCTTTATGCTTATAAAAATTGGCATCTTCTGCAGCAATAAAAGCTTTAACTACATAAGGAGGGATTTTATTGAGAGGAACAAAAATTCTTCTGGGAGTTCCCAGAAAAGCAATTATATTTCCATTAATATCATATACGACATTTGTTTGACGAGGTCTGTAATGTTTAAGTTTGTAAATACTGGGAAGGCTTATTTTTAGATAAAGATACGAGACGATAAAGAGAATTGAAAGGGCAAAAGAGATAAGGAAAAGAGTTATTGTAAAAACTTTTAAAAATTTAAAAAAGGATTTCATAGATTGGGATTAATTTTTTAGGAAAAAATATAAAAAAGTCCCGGGCACCGACCTACTCTCCCAGGGCGGTAACGCCCCAGTACCATCGGCCCTGGAGGGCTTAACGACCGTGTTCGGAATGGGAACGGGTGT
>CAZQIW010000053.1:0-10567 GCA_964593845.1 uncultured Thermodesulfatator sp.
TCCCCGTGCATGCGATTTCCAGTCGCACCCCTTCGTCCACTCGGGCACTCCTCCACAAACTCCTCAATTTTTACAATTAAATTTTATAGCCTTTTTAAAATTTTTCAAGTGTGTATAGAAGTCTTATAAATTTTATCAATTTTTGAAATTTTGAGAAACTTTGATAATATGAAACTTAAAAAATCCTAAGAAGGTAAAAACTTGGTATAATAATATGTTAGTTTAATTTTTAAAATATCTAAAATTTTCTCAGTAGCTCCTCTTTTTTCACTAAATAAATGATAAGCCCTTTCTCCTAATTCTTTTCTAAGTCTTTCGTTCTTAATCAAAAATTGTAAATCCGTAATTAAAGAATTCTTATCAGTTTGAAGACAAGCTTTTTTCTCTAAAAATTCTTTTACAAAAGGAAAATTTTCCATAGAAGGACCAAAGAGAACAGGCTTTTTCCAGTAAATAGCTTCCAGTGGATTCTGTCCTCCGTGAGGAATAAAACTACCTCCAATAATCGCTATATCACAAATTCTGTAAAGAGAAGCAAGAATTCCTATTTTATCAACCAATATAATCAGCTTCTTAAAATCCTTAAAACTCACTTTTTCAGAATTTAGCTGAGTTACTCTGTAAAAACCTATCTCTGACTTACCGTTTATAACTTCTTTTATTGTATTTTCAACCTCATCAAATCTCTCTGGATGCCTTGGAACCACTAAAAAAGTGCCAGGACTTTCCAGTTTTACAAAAGTTTTTACCAACAATTCTTCTTCTGGAAAATGAGTGCTACCTGCTATAATAACAGGCTTTATTAAGTTTCCCTCCCAGGGAAAAAATAATTCTTTTATTTCAATATCAAATTTGGTATTGCCTGTAACTACAAGTTTCTCTTCAGCCACTCCAAGTTTTTTAAAACGCTCTTTATACTCTTCCTCCTGCACTGCAATACAGGTTAAACGATTTAAAATGGGTTTGATAAAAAATTTAATTTTTTTATAGTTTTTAAAAGATCTCTCACTCAGTCTTGCATTAATTAGAAAAACAGGAACATACTTAGAAGCTGTGCAAATTAAATTAGGCCATATTTCAGTTTCTGCAATTATAAGAGATTTTGGATTAAAGGCTTTTAAAGTTCTTTTAATAGCAAAGGGACAATCCAGAGGTAGATAAATAACCTTTACAGGTAAATCTTTAAACTTTTGTAAAGCTACTTTTTGTCCAGTATCAGTAATGGTGCTAAGAAGAATATTGTATTTGCTTGCAAGTTTTTTAACAAGCCTGGAAATCGCTATAACCTCTCCCACAGAAACTGCATGAATCCATATTACTTTCCTTTTCTCTGGAAATTGAAATTTAGGAAAGATAGCCAGTTTTTCCTTTAACCATCTGTTTCTGAGCTCTTTTGGTCTTTTAAAATATTCCTTTGGTAGGATAAGACTTGCGATAGTATAGTATAAAATAGTATAAAATCCTAAGAGCATCTCAATTCACCTTTCCTATAATAGAAACCTGAAATTTTCTTTTTTCTTTATGAAATCTATGAGACCAGTAGTATTCATTTAAACAATATGTGCAATCAGAAGAAACCCAGATATTACTTTCAGGAATTCCTAAACTGATAGCCTGATAAACATTTAGCTTTTCTAAATCTAAATAGGCTCTATTATTTTTATAAACCAGAAATTTTTCAAAGGAAGAAAATTCCTTTTTTAATTTTTCCAGAACCTCTTCTTTAACTTCATAACAACATACCTTTATGTGAGGACCTATAGCAATAAAAACCTCTTCTGGGCTATAACCAAAATCTAAAATTTTTTGAAGAAATTTTTGAAGAATTTTATTGACAGAACCTTTCCATCCAGCATGGACGGCTCCTATATATTCTTTGTCAAAGGTGGCTACAAGCACTGGAACGCAATCTGCTGTTTTTACTCCTAAAAATATATTACTTTGATTAGTTAACACTCCATCTCCTTTTAAAGAAAAAAGAGGAGGAATGTTGTTAACAAGCTCTATGATATGGGTGCTATGAATTTGCTCAGGAAAAAAAAATTTAAAAGAGTTGAAGTGGTTTAAATTTTTAAAGTCAAAAGAGTAGGGGACTTTTTTTGAAAAAAAAGCAGGTAAATTAAGTTTTATGAAGTTTTCAGGCCATATAAATCGTGTTTCAAAAATTTTTTCAAATTTGCTTATTAAGTCACTCATTTTAAATTTATTTCTTTTCCTGTAAGAATTCTGGTAAGATTTTTTTAAGCTGGTTGAGAGCTTTTCCTCTGTGGCTTATTTTATTTTTTTCTTCAGGCTTTAATTCTGCAGCGGTTTTTTGATAATTATATTCTGAAACTAAAAAAAGCGGATCATAACCAAATCCAAAAGACCCTCTTGGTTCCAGAGCAATCCTGCCTTCCCATATACCTTCACTCTTAATATACTTACCATCTGGATAACATACAACTATTACACACACAAATCTGGCTCTTCTTTTTTCTAAGGGCACACCTTCCAACTCTTTTAATAGTTTTTTATTATTTTCCTCATCAGTGGCATCTTCCCCTGCATATCTTGAGGAGTAAATACCTGGGGCTCCTCCCAGGGCTTCCACTTCCAATCCGGAATCATCAGCTAAACAAAGGCATCCTGTTTTTTCAGCATAATACTTGGCTTTGAGAAGGGCATTTTCAAAAAATGTCTTTCCTGCTTCTTCTGGAGGAGTAATTTGGGGAAAATCTTTTAGAGTTTTAATTTCCAAGGGTAAATCTTTTAATACCTCCTGAATTTCCTTTGCTTTACCTGGATTGGAGGTTGCTATTACAAGAACTTCCTTTTTATCCATCATTTAACACCTCTTTTTGTTTTTTTATTAATTCCTGAATTCCTTTAAAAGCAAGGTCTTTCATGGTTGTAAATTCTTCCCAGGTAAAAGGTCTTTTTTCTGCTGTAGCCTGAGTTTCTATAATTTTCCCAGATTCCGTCATAAAAAAATTGGCATCCACTTCTGCCACCACATCCTCTTCAAAATCCAGATCTAAATAAAATTCGTCTCCTATTTTTCCAACGCTTATTCCTGCCAGATATTCTAAGGTAGGATCTCCTTCAATCAATCCTCTTTCTATTAATCTTTTAATCGCTAATTTCAAAGCCACAAAAGCTCCTGTTACAGAAGCAGTTCTTGTCCCACCATCAGCATTTAACACCTCACAATCTATCCATAAAGTTCTTTCCCCAAGTTTTGTTAAATCTACAACTCCTCTTAAAACTCTTCCTATAAGTCTTTGAATTTCCATAGATCTTCCTTTTCTTCCCATAGTTTCCCTTGGAGTTCTTTCAGAAGTTGCTCCTGGAATAAAAGCATACTCAGCAGTAATCCAGCCTGTTCCTGAGCCTTTTAAAAAAGGAGGCACTTTTTCATCAAGACTTACTGTGCATAAAACTTTTGTATTTCCAAATTCCACCAGCACCGAACTTAATGGATTTTTTAAAAAATCTAAAACAAAATTAACTGGTCTTAACTCATCTGCTTTTCTTCCATCTTTCCTCATTAACTATCCTCCTCAGCTTTTTTATTTTTCTCCACACAATCTTAAAGCTACTCTATCAAGAAGCCAGGCTACATCCTGAGAAGAACGGATATCTTTATTTAAAACCTCTTTCCAGGACCTTTCTCCCTCCATACAAAAATAAAAAGTTACTTGATTTTCTACAGATTTTATAAGTTTACTTAAAGCTTTATAAAGTTTGTTTCTTAAGTCTATGAAATATCGCTTTTTTCCATCAAGACCTTTTACAAATTCATAGGAGTATATTTTTGTTTCAGGGAACCTTTCTTCAGCAATATACTTTAATTCCACAGGATATCGCAGAGTGCCCAGACTTATCCAGGCAATCCTGTCCAGTGGAATGGTATTCAAAATTTTTTCTAAGATCTTAGGATAATCGTATTCAGCCTCTTCATAAAAAATAATAGGATCAAAATGAAAGGCTACAGTAAATCCATACTTCACTGCAAGCAGAGCACTATTTAAGCGTTCAGTTAAAGAGGCTGTCTTCTTTTCCTCTTTTTCTATTATTGATTCTGGATTTACTGACCAGGCAAAAATTATTCGTGGATCTGGTTTAAATTTAGAATAAAATTTTTCTGAAATAGCCACTTTAGTTTTTAGTTCTAAAATAGCTAATGGATCGGTTTCTCTCCAAAAATTTATTAATTTTTCAGAAACTCCGCATATAGGCTCCAGAGCCATACTATCAGCAAATTCTCCAGTTCCTATTCTCAAAACTTTTTTCTTTTTTTTATGTTCATTTAATACTCTTTCTAATTCTGGCAAACCATCTTCAACTAAATTAGCCCAGATTTTAATACCGGGTCTGTTAAAATAAAACTGCAAAATACAATAAGTGCAGTCTAAAGGACAGCCTTCTGCAAAGTGAAAAATTTTGTAACCACAGCAAAAGTAATTTTTTGTTCCCGGACATTTTCTAAAAAAGTTCCCTTTATAAGGCATAATAAAAATTCTTTTTTTACCAAGAGAAATAAGCTCAGGATAACTCTTAATCTCCCATGGAAAATCCTCATAAGAGGAAATAAGAGTATAAGGATGTCTTTTTATAATCTCCTGAGCAAGAGTATAAGAAAGAGCTTTATTTTCTACAAAAATTTTCATTTAGAGATAGTCTTTAATTAAAAGTTCTGCTATCTGAACTGCATTAGTAGCAGCACCTTTTCTAAGATTATCAGCTACCACCCAAAGGTTAAGTCCATTTTCAATGGAAAAATCCTCCCTGATTCTTCCTACAAATACCTCATCTCTTCCAGCCACATCTATCTGAAGCGGATAGAGTTTTTTTTCAGGATCATCTATTACAATTATTCCAGGAGCTTTTTCTAAAAGCTCAATAGCTTTTTCTACAGTTATTTTCTTCTCTGTTTCAATGTTTACTGCTTCAGCATGCCCATAGAAAACAGGAACCCTTACAGTAGTGGCTGTAACTTTTATTTCAGGATCTTCCATAATTTTTTTCGTTTCTTCAACCATTTTTATTTCTTCTTTAGTGTATCTATTAGGAAGGAAGATGTCTATATGGGGAACACAATTGAAAGCAATAGTTTGAGGAATGTATTTAGCTTCTGGCATAGTTTCTCCTTGACACCAGGCTTTAATTTGAGCTTCTAACTCATTTATAGCCTTCTGTCCAGCTCCTGAAACTGCCTGATAGGTGCTTACTACTACTCTTTTTATTTTGGCATAATCGTGCAATGGTTTAAGGGCTACTACCATTTGAATAGTGGAACAGTTTGGATTGGCAATAATACCTTTATTCTTATACTGAGCCACAGCATGTGGATTAACCTCTGGAACTACTAAAGGAACTTCAGGATCCATTCTCCATGCACTGGAGTTATCAATTACAACTGCTCCATCCCTTGCAAAAAGAGGAGCATAATCCAGACTTCTCTGAGCTCCAGCTGAAAATAAAGCAATATCTATACCTTTAAAACTTTTTGTCTCTTCAAGCACTTCTACAGGAATCTCTTCTCCTTTAAAAGGAATGGTAACCCCTTTTGATTTAGGAGAGGCAAAAAGTCTAATGTTTTTTACTGGAAAGTTTCTTTCTTCTAATACTTTAAGCATCATTCTTCCAACAGCTCCTGTTGCTCCTACCACAGCTACATTATATTCCTTCATCTGTAATCCCCCTGTTAGCAAATTTAAAAAAAATCTTTTAAAAAAACTATCATAAAACATAAAAACTGCAACATAAGTTGGAAATTTTAAAAATTAAAAACGAAGTTAGAACTTTACAATTTTTGCAATTTTTGGTAATATAAAATAATAAAATTTAACAAAAAATTTTTAATGATATTTAAAAAGGAGGAAAACGGTATGGAAGAATTAGCACGCTTTGGAGTATCAATTCCTAAGGAACTTTTAAAGGCATTTGATGATTACATAGAGAAAAAACACTATGCTAATCGTTCAGAGGCTATAAGAGACCTTATAAGACAAAAACTGGTAGAAGAAGAATGGAGAGAATCAAAAGAGGATGTAGTTGGAGTGATAACTTATATTTACGATCATCATAAAAGGGAACTGGCGGAAAGACTTCTTGAAATTCAACATCATCATTATAGTAAAATCATTACAACCCAGCATATTCATATAGATCACGATAGGTGTTTGGAGGTTGTGCTGGTAAGAGGAAAGGCAAATGAAATAAAAGAGCTGGCGGATAAAATACAAGCTTTAAAAGGTGTATTACATCTTAATATAGCTCTTACCACTTTGGGAAAAAGTTTACCTTCTTAAAAAATCCAAAAAGTTATTTGTGAAATTTTTATTAAATTGTTGTTGTTATTTGTAATTTTTATTATTTCTTTATTAACTTGAAACTGGGCAAGATTAAAAATTAAAGGAGGTTTTTATGGCAGCGGAATTACAGCATTATTATGAAATTATAAAAAATTTTCGTCTTGAGGTTCCAGAAAAATTTTCTTTTCCTTTAGATGTATTTGATAAATGGGGTAATAAGCTTGCTCTTATATGGACTGATGGAGAAGAAGTTAAGAAGTTCACTTTTGAGGATTTAACCGCACTTTCAAGCAAACTGGCAGGAGGTTTAAAAAAATTAGGAATAAACAAAGGAGATAAAGTTTTAATTTATCTTCCCAATAGGTATGAATGGTGGGTATGTGTGCTCGCTTTGATGAGAATAAATGCTATTATTATTCCTTCTACTATAATGTTAACAGTAAAAGATTTGGAATATAGATTAAATGCAACAGATATTAAAGCAATTATTTCAGATGCAGAAAATGCAGCAAAAGTAGAGGAAGCTGTTAATTTAACTAACTCAAAAGCTATTCTTATAAATGTTGATGAAAGAGAAGGATGGGAGAGTTATAACGATTTAATTAAAAGTGATGCTTTTATTGGAGAGAGGACCTATTCACACGATCCAGCTTTTATATTTTTTACCTCTGGAACAACCGGTCTTCCTAAGATGGTTTTACATACCCAGGTATCTTATCCTTTAGGGCATTTAATTACAGGTAAATTCTGGCTGGATTTAAAACCTACAGATATTCATTGGAATCTTTCTGATACAGGATGGGCTAAGGCTGCGTGGTCAAGTCTTCTTGGACCTTGGAATATGGGAGCAACTATATTTATTAGAAAAACAGGTAAAAAGTTCTCTCCTCAAACTATGATAGAAACCCTTAAAAAGTTTGAAATTACTACTCTGTGTGCTCCTCCTACTGTCTATAGAATACTGGTTAAGGAAATACCTTTAAAAGAATTAAGTTTCCCAACAGTAAGACATTTTGTCTCAGCTGGAGAGCCTTTAAATCCAGAAATAATAGATATCTGGAAAGAAGCAACTGGTGAGTATATTTACAATGGATATGGACAGACAGAAACAGTTAATACTATTGCTATGTTTAGATTTATCCCGATGAGAAAGGGAGCTATGGGATTACCCACTCCTGGGTTTATAGTGGATATTGTTGATGATGAAGGAAGACCTGTAAAGCCTTATGAAGATGGTAATATTGCAATAAAGATTAAACCTGAGAGACCTGTAGGATTGTTTGTAGAGTATATAGGAGACGAAAAAGAAATGAAAGAAGCATTTAGAGGAGATTGGTATTATACAAGAGACAGAGGATATAAAGATGAGGATGGTTATTTCTGGTTTCTTGGAAGAGAGGATGATATTATTATAAGTTCAGGATATAGAATTTCTCCTTTTGAAGTAGAGAGTGTGTTAATAAAACATCCTGCAGTAAAAGAATCTGCAGTGGTAGCAAGCCCAGATGAAATAAGGGGAGAGGTAGTTAAGGCTTTTATTGTTTTAAAAGGTGGATATCAACCCTCTGAGGAATTGGTAAAAGAAATTCAGGAGTTTGTGAAAAAAGAAACAGCTCCTTATAAATATCCAAGAAAAATAGAATTTGTGGATGAACTTCCTAAAACCATTAGTGGAAAAATTAAGAGAAAGGAGTTGAAATTAAAGGAGTTTGGACTCTGGCCTAAATAATTTTTTTGAGTTTTTAAGTTTTGTGCTTGTTTTAATTTAAACAAGCACAAAATTGATATAAAAGCGTTTTAAATCTACATCTTTCAATTTTACTGTGACTTTCTGTCCAATTTGGAAGACTTTACCACTTTTTTGTCCAATTAGAGCGATACCTTTTTCATCAAGCATATAAAAATCTTCCGGAAGATCAATCACTCTTACTACGCCACTTACCATATATTCTTCCAGATCAACAAAAAATCCAAATGCTGTTACTCCTGTAATAATACCTTCAAAAACTTCTCCAATTTTATCTTTCATAAAGAAAGCTTGAAATCTTTTAAGAACTTCTCTCTCTGCTTCCTCAGCAATTCTTTCTCTTTCAGAAAGATATTTTCCCATCAATTCCAATTCCTCTTCTTTATAAGGAGGTTTTTTATTTCTTAAAGCTCTTTTTAAAGTGCGATGGACTATTAAATCAGGATATCTTCTTATAGGAGAAGTAAAATGACAATAATAGGATGAAGCTAAAGCAAAGTGTCCTATGTTTTCAGGGGAATATTTAGCCTGTTTAAGAGATCTGAGAAGAAAGCTATTAAATAGATAAGCATAAGGCTTATTAGTAAATTTGGTTATAAGTTCCTGAAAAAACTGAGAAGTTATTTTTTCAGGTATTTCTATTTCAATTCCAAAACTAAGAAAAATTTCAAAAAGCTGTTTGAGTTTGTTTAAATCAGGTTCATCGTGCACTCTATAAAGAAAAGGATATCCCTTTTCTGTAAGATAGGAGGCTACAGCTTCATTTGCAGCAATCATAAAATCCTCTATCAGCATATGAGCCAAGTTTCTCTCTCTTTTAATTATATTTTCTATCTCTCCCTTCATATTTATTACCACTTCAGGTTCGGGAAGATCAAAATCCAAGCTTCCTCTTTTCAATCTTTTTTCTCTTAAAATTGAAGCAAGTTCTCCAGCTTCCTCCAGCATGGGATAAAGTTCTTTGTATTTTTCTATTACCTTTTTCTCCTTATCTACTATCATCTGTTTAACTTCGGTATAGGTTAAGCGAGCATGGGATTTTATTACAGCTTCATAAAATTTTTTATTTAAAAGTTCTCCATACTTGTCAAAATCCATTTCAACTACCATAGCAAGGCGTTCTACCTGAGGATTTAGGCTACAGAGATGGTTGGAAAGTTTTTCTGGAAACATGGGAATAACCATAGTGGGAAAATAAACACTTGTTCCTCTTAAATAAGCCTCTCTATCCAAAGAAGAATTTTTCATTACATAATGAGATACATCTGCAATAGCTACAATTAGTTTATATCCCTTAGAAGTTTTTTTTACATATATAGCATCGTCAAAATCTCTGGCATTTTCCCCATCTATAGTAACTAAAGGAATACCTGTAAGATCTATTCTTCCTTTTTTATCTTCTGGTCTTATTTCTTCTGGAAGTCTGGCGAGCTGTTTTTTTATTTTGGAATTCCATACATGAGGAAGTTCGTAATTATATATCACAGCCCAGGTATGAGTTTCCAGCTCAGCTGGATCTCCCAGGTCTTTGATAATTTCACCAACAGGCAGTCCAAATTCAGAAGTGTTTTGAATAATTTTAGAAACAACTAAGTGTCCCTTTTTAGCTTTATGCAACCTTTTTTTTGGGATGTAAAGTTCAAAAGGGAGATGTGGATCCTCGGGTTCTACAAAGAAAAACTTTTTTCTTTTTATTAAATATCCAACAATGTTTTTTCTCTTTCTTTCCAATACTTTAACAATAGAACCTTCTGGTCCTTTAGCAACAACCCTTTCAATTTTTGCCAGGACTATATCGCCATCTAAAGCTCTCCCTATCTTTCTTGGAGGAATAAATACAGTCTCACCGTCTTCAGTTTCTACAAAGCCAAATCCCTCTGGATGAACTCGCAATTTTCCTTTAACTATAGAAAGATGTTCAGGAAGTCCATACTTTCTTTTTCTTATTTGGACTAATTTACCTTTTTCAGTTAAATCTTTAATTAAATCCCTTACTTCTTTTCTTTTATCGGTAGGAATATGTAAAAGGTGATAAATTTCTCTTAGAAGGAGAGGTTTTTGAACTTTTTTGAAAAGAAAAATTATCTTTTCTTCTAAATTATTCAAAAATGAGCTTTTCTTTTTAGAAGGCATTAAATTTACTTTAGATTTAAATATTTTATAGCTTTTTCTAAGTCCTTATCAGAAAAATTTACATGTAACCCTGCTTTTGGTCCCTTTTTTATAAGATATTTCAATTCTTCTGCTGTAGTAATTTGATACTTTTTAACTATATTCTCTAAGCTTTTAGATCCTTTATGACATTTAAGGCATTTGAGGTCTTGATTACCGGGTTCTACTGAATTAGCACTAACCATAAAAACAAGTCCTGTAAATAAAAACAAAAAAACTATAAAAAAATTAAAAAATTTTTTATTCATACAAACCTTTTGTAAAATTTGTATAAATTTATAATAGTATAACCAATTCTTTTGTCAAGTGAAATTGAGGGTGTTTGAAAAATATTCACAAAAATTAATAA
>CAZQIW010000054.1:0-9928 GCA_964593845.1 uncultured Thermodesulfatator sp.
GGAAATTTTAGATGAGATTTGTAAAATAAAAAATCTGAGAAATCTAAAAGAATTTTGTGATCTAAAAAAAGAAATAAAAGATTTTGAGGAATTTTTGAAAGAAAAAGGTTATGAATTATTAAGTATTCAAAAATCTTGGGCAAAAAGAGTATTTAAAAAACATAGTTTTTCAATTGTAGCTCAACAGGAATAGGAAAAAGTACTTTTGGAATATTTATTTCAAAACTACATTTTTCCTTTTCATAAGTTATTGTCACATTATACTTTCCTGGAGGAAGATTTTCTATATAAAACTCTCCATTCCATCCAATAACAGTTTCAATTGGCTTAAAAGAAGTATCTCCTACTTTTATAAAAGTAAGTTTTCCAAGTTCTGGGGCAATTTTTTTATTCTGTTTTACTAAGAAAATTTGTCCGGTAACTGCCTGCACCTTCTCAACCTTGAAGTTGATAAATACACCCTCTCTATATCCTGGAATACACATTTTTTCTGGACTGTCTATAAGATAATTCAAAGGTAAATCCTTATCTTCTATAGATACAATATTTTCCCGATAAGAAAAGAGATTAGTGATCATTAATTTTCCTTTTTTATTCGTCCTTCCTTTATAAAGATGATTGGAATAAACTCTAATATCAGGTAAATGATCCACTTTTACTAAAGCAAAACTATCATAAATTGGTCTGGTGAATCCTACTGTTTTTCCTACAAAAGCAATTCCTCCTGTGAAAGAAACATCATAATTCTGATGTCCTGAAAAGTCTGTAAAATGTTCCATCATTAAATTTCCATAATCTCCTAAGTAAGTTAACCTATTCGTAGCATAGTATTTTTTCTTTTTCTCAGAAGCTAATTTACTATATTCTTTTTCCTGAACTCTTGTTTCTATTCCTGCTTTTTCTTTCCAGCTATTTTTATATGTAGCAGGCTTGTGGAAATATATCTCTTTTTCTGAAAAACTTTCACTCTTAGAATAATTAATTCCTTCTATAGTATTTCCTAAGGAATATGTAATTCCACCGAAAATAGTATAGTTATGTTTTTCATTAAGAATATTATCTCTCATACTAATAGTGAGGTTCAATCTTTTTGTAATTTTTTTATTAAGATAAAAATTTAATAGTTTTGAAGTATCTCCTTCGTGCTTTTTGGAAAAAGAAGCAGATATTGATATCTTACCTAATCTTTTAAAATATTTACCTATTCCTATTCTAAAGAATATTTTCGGTTTACTTTCAAGAGGTTGTAAATTAAAATTAGTGTAATATTTACTTAAAAACTTAAAAAAAGTGTCTAAGGTAAAACCAGTCTTAAAAAAAGAGTATTCTAAAGAACCTCCTAATCCATAATTGTCGTATGAATAACTGATAGCAATGGCAGAATCTATTTTTCCCCATTTTCCTATTCTCATAGTTATCCATGGTCCAAGATTAAAAAAATTTTTATCTCCCTCCCATCTTCCTCCTATTGTAAGATCCTTGCTTATTCCTTTTCTATAATAGCCAGCAGTAATAAAGGGCTCGTAATTCCAGCTTTTTTTACCAAAATCCAGTCTTTTAACTCCAAATCCTATACTCCAATCTGATAATCCCTTTTTTAACAATCCACTTGTAAAATAAAAAGGCACTTTAATAATTTTTTCCTCTCCAGTAACCAGACTTCTTATTTTCAATTGTATTTTATTATAACCGGCACCTAAAGGTAAATCTACAAACTCAAATTTTCCAGGAGGAAGCTTTTCTTTGCTTATCAATCTATCATTTACATAAACTTCTACTTCTGAAGAAGTTTGTAGATATCCGCTAATTTCAGCATCAGAGTAAGATATAAAATAAGGATTGATAGAGAATTCTCTCCCAATTTTTATACCTCCAAAATTTACAGTTCCTCCTATTGGTGTGCCTGTGTTAATTACCGCATCTCCAACAACATATCGTATTAATCTTTTTTTATCATCTTTTATTGCTCTGCTCATAAGTCTGACAAATTTAAATTTTTTTTCGTCACTATTTTTTTGAAAATAATTGGAAGCAAAATTTGAAATAAGCAACCAATCTCTTATATGAAGTCCTGCCTCAAAGGAACCTGAAAAATTTTGAAATGTTTTTTTATTATTTCCAGAAGAGCGCAGCGAATAATTCACAAATCCATTCAGTTTTTTTGTTTTTTTTACAACAGGTATCGTTTTTTTTACTTTTCTTTTTAAATTTACAATTTTAGTTTCTAATATTTCAGGATTTGCGTCCAAAGTAAGAAGATATTTCTTTTTATCCAAGGAATAATTCAATAATGGAGAAAGAGAGTCTAAGGGAACATAGTTTTCCCCTTCTACATTAACAGTCTCAGGAATTTCCCTGAATCCAAGAGATTTAAACTCCTCCAGAGGAAAAAAGACCTCATCCCCTTTTGCTAAAATTACATGCTCCCCCTTTTCTTCTTTATTAAAAATAACTGTAACTATCAAAGGTTCATACTTCATCTCCTTTTTTTCTACTTCCTTTTTTTTCGCTTTTTCTTTTTTGATTTGTTTTATTGCTACTTCCTTTTTTTTCTTTTCTACCAGAGGTCTAAGTTCTGGTCTCCAATTTATAGTAAGAAGATATTCCTTTTCTTTAAAACTATAGGTTATACATGGAGAAAGCGAATCCAGTGGAACATATTTTTTTCCGTTTATAATAACAGTTTCAGGAGCTTCTCCAAAACCAAGAGCTTCAAAATCTTCCAATGAAAGAAAAACTTTCTTATCTTTTACAAGAAAAATAAAATCTCCTGCCTTTTGCTTATTTACCACTACAGTAGCTAAAAAGGCTAAAAAACTTTTTTTCTTTTTCTTTTTCTTTTTCTTCTCCTGAGGTTTAGAAATTAAATCAGGTTTAGCTTTAATAGTAAGAAGATATTCTTTTGCGTCAAAATTATAGGTTATCAAAGGAAATAAAGAATTTAAAGAAACATACTTTTTTTCATTTATTACAATTGTTTTAGGAACTTTTTTAAAACCAAGAGATTGATAATCTTTGAGTGATAAAAAAATTTCTTTATCTTTTATTAAAATAACAAAGGCTCCTAACTTCTTGTTATTGAGCACTATATTTACTAAACTTGCACGATATTTCTTTTTTATATTCTTATTTTTTATATTTTTAACTTCTTGTGAAAAACCACAAACCGAATTAAAAATAAACCATAGAAAAAGAATATATGATAAAAGCCAGCACAACAGACAAGACGATCTCACTGATTACAATTCTTTAAACCTGACCGCCTTTTTAAGAGTATGTCCATCAGTTGTGTTAGCTATAATTTCTAAATATTCAATTTGAGACAAATTAATATTTCCAGGGATGTCTATATTATAAGTTGTGGATGCTCCTGGAAGTATATACCACCCATGTATCTTTCGTTCAAATACAATATGCCCCTGTTTATCGTATCCTTTAACATCCACTACTCGCACAAGAAAATGAATATTTCCGGTGTTATGTATTTTCACTTTTAGAAGATGCTTTTCTCTTTTAACACTTTCTATTTTTCCTTCAAATTTGGATTTAACAGGCATTATAAACACAGGGAGACTAAAATTTAAAAGAACACTTATACCAACTTTCTTTTGATATTTTTTACCTGAACTTATTTTTAAAGGAAGTTCTTTAATAAAAATTCTAAAAGTTCTTTCTTTTACCCCTGGAGGAATTAATGTTCCTACTCTTATTATCTTTTCCTCTCCTTTTTTTATATTTAATATCTTGGGTAAAACTACTAATCCTTTTGGTGGTTTATATATAGACTTTCCCTCTAAAGTTTGTTCCCATTTATACGCCGAAACCTGCATCACCACATCTTCATTTCCTACATTCTTTACTAAAACTTTTTCTACTTTTTTATTTTTTCCTAAGGTAATAGTTACAGGAGTAATCTTTACATTAGCACAACTTCCTATATTATACCACACAAAAACTTCCAACAAAAAAATAGAAAGAAAAATCTTAAAAATCTTCTTCATTTAATCCTCCTCCCGGCTTTTACAAACAATTTTTTATACAGCAACAAACAAAAGAGAAAAAAACTTTATATCTATAAAAAAATTATATAAAGGGCGGGTTTTATACCCGCCCCTGAGTCAGACCTTTACAAAATTAAAAGAAAACTACCAGCTTACAGTAACCGCTACTGTGTCTGAATAGGATCCTACAGGAGCTGAACTTTGCCCTGAAGGTATTTTACCATATACAGTCTTCTGTTGTTCACTCCCGGTTCCTGTATCACTTACAACTTCACTACCAGAAGAACCCCACCTTTGAGAACAGGCGGAATCCTTATATAAATCATAGTTAAGATACTTGTCTTGACTTTCGTGTTTCATACGTCTCTGACCACTAGCAGCATGTTGTCCATCGTCTAATGCTACAGTATAATCCTGACCATTTGAACAGTTTATGTGAATTATAGCCTGTCCCGTAGTACCAGAATCTGGGTCGTAAGTACCAAAGTTTAAATCATCAGCAGTAACAGTGCATGCTCCACTTACTGAAGCACTAATATTTAAGTTAGCAGTAGCAGTTCCTGCAAAGCTTACACCACACATTAAACCTAAGGCTCCAAATACACCCAAAGCTCCAATTAAAAGCTTCTTTCCTTTCATACCCCCACCTCCTACTTAGGTTTTTACTTTTTATTATCGGATTGTTTTGTCTTTACTTTATCCTCCATTTTTATTTAATTTTTTAATAAAAAAATTATTTAAACTTGTTTTTTTTGTCAAGTTCCGATTTTCTTTTTTTTCTAAAAAAATTGAAATAATATTTCTTTTTTTTCTGTTTTTGTAAAAATTTTACAAATTTTTTCCATATTTCTTAATTTTTACCCTATCCTCATAAATTTCTGAATTTATGCATCCATATTTCTTTTTAGTCTTATATGTTCTGCTTCGTGAAGAGCTCTGTGCCATACTTTATATAAAATTTCTTCATCAGGCTCAACTAAAGGAAGACCTTTTAAAGCTTCTTGAATAATAAACGGGGATTCATCCTCATCATCCAGTCTTAAAATGTCTAAATCTTTTTCTACGCTAAGAAGTAACTCTTCCAAAACCTTAAATTTTTCTTTTTCAGAACCTGCTAAATAAATAGCAAGGTCTATATCTGAATGTGCATGCACTTCACCTTTAGCATAAGAACCAAATAAATAAGCTAATAAAACTTTATTTTCTTTTCTATATTTTTTTAAAACCTCTTTTAGCTTTTTTAAATCTTCATCTTTTATCTCTATTTGCATTGTTCCAAAGGTATTACCTTATAAAACTTATCTTTAATACTTGAAAAGTTATCCAAAATATATTTTGCCCAGGAGCTTTGAGTGTATTGATAATGTTTCTGGATTAAACTTTTTAATTCCTCTATCTCTTCTGCATTTTCCAGTTTTCTAATAGTTACATAGGATTTGTTGATTCTAACTTCTAAATTTTCATCTAAGACATAGGCATAACCTCCTGTCATACCTGCTCCAAAATTAAATCCTACTTCCCCAAGAACTACTACAATTCCGCCTGTCATATATTCACAGCAATGAAGACCTGCTCCCTCTATCACAGCTATAGCTCCACTGTTTCTTATAGCAAAACGCTCTCCTGCTTTTCCAGCTGCAAAAAGCTCTCCACCTGTGGCTCCATAAAGACATGTATTACCCATAATAACATGATTTTGAGTATCTTCTAAATCAGAGGGTTTTAAAACAATTCTTCCTCCATTCATTCCCTTACCTACATAATCATTAGCATCTCCAATTAGAGTTAAACTCATCCCTTTATGATTAAAAGCTCCAAAACTCTGCCCTGCTGTTCCAATAAAAGTTAAGTTAATAGTATCTTCAGGAAGTCCCTCATCCCTGTATTTTACTGCAATATAATAACTAAGTCTCGTAGGAATACTTCTATCCACATTTTTTATCTCATACTCTTTAAATACTTTTTCTCCTTTTTCTATATAAGGAACAATTTCTTCTTCAAGTTTTTTAGCAAGTTCTGACCTTCTTGGATTATCATTTCTTGGTATTAAACATCTTAAAGGCTTATCTTGTGGATAGTTTTCTATTAAAAATTCTTTGAGTTTTACTCTTTTTGAGCCTGGAAATTCTTCAAATGTTCTAATTTCAAGTAAATCTCTCCTTCCTATAATATCGTCTAACTTCTTTACTCCCATTTCAGCTAAAATCTCTCTTACTTCCTGTGCCACGGCTCTGAAATATGCCATTACTTCTTCAACTTTTCCTTTAAATCTTTTTCTATATTCTGGATCCTGAGTTGCAATTCCCATAGGACATTTATTAGTATGACACTTTCTATCCATTACACATTTTAAAGCCACAAGTGCAGCAGTTCCAAAACCATACTGTTCTGCTCCAAAAAGAGCTGCAATAATTATATCTTTTCCTGTTCTAATAGCTCCATCAGTTTTTAAAATTACCTTATCTCTAAGGTTATTTTCCATTAATATTTTTTGAGTTTCTGCAAGACCAATTTCCCAATAATTTCCAGCATATTTAATAGAAGAATAAGGACTGGCTCCTGTGCCTCCTTCTCCTCCACTTATTTGAATAATATCAGCATAACCCTTTGCCACACCTGCTGCGATAGTTCCTACTCCCACCTCAGAAGTAAGTTTTACACACACCTTAGCCTTAGGATTGGATTCTTTAAGATCGTTTATAAGCTGGGCTAAGTCTTCTATAGAATAAATGTCGTGATGAGGCGGAGGAGAAATTAAAGTAACTCCAGGCTGAGAATGTCTGAGCTTGGCAACATATTCATTTACTTTATGTCCAGGTAATTGTCCTCCCTCTCCTGGTTTTGCTCCCTGAGCAATTTTAATTTCTATTTCCTTAGCAGAAGCTAAATATGTAGGAGTAACTCCAAATCTTCCAGAAGCTACCTGTTTAATAACAGAATTTTTAATAGTCCAGTATCTAACAGGATCTTCTCCACCTTCTCCAGAATTACTTGCCATACCCAATCTATTAGCAGCTTCAGCCAGGGTTTCATGAGCCTCAGGTGATAAAGCTCCTAAGGACATAGCACTTATAACAAATCGTTTAAGTATTTCCTCTACAGGCTCAACTTCTTCTATAGGAATTGGTTTTTCAGCTTTTTTATAAGTAAGTAAATCTCTTATATAAGCTGGACGCTTGTTAGTAGCTATCCTTGAGAATTCTTTATAATCTTCATATTTTTGAGTTTTTAAAAATTTATGAAAAGCTCTAATCACTTCAGGAGACCAGGCGTGCCATTCTCCATCCTTTTTAAAATGCATCTCTCCACCAATATCAAGATGGGGTGATTCAGACTCAAAAGCTAACTCGTGCCTTTTAATTACACTTTCTTCTATCTCTTTAATACCATCTGCCTCTAAAGTAACGGGTGTTCCTGGAAAATATTTTTCAACTACATCCTTATTTAGGCATACTGTTTCAAAAATTTTTCCTATATGATAGGAACTTAAAGTAGATATACCCATCTTGGACATTATTTTTAAAATACCTGCCTCTAAAGCCTTTTTATAGTTTAAAATAGCTTCTTCATAGGACTTATTAACAAGTCCTTTTTCGCAAAGTTCATAAATGGTTTCATAGGCAAGATAGGGATAAATAGCAGAGGCTCCATAACCTATAAGACAACACATTTGATGCGTATCTCTTGCTTCTCCTGTTTCCATTATAAGTGAAACCTTAGTAGCCAGCTCTTTTTCACAAAGATAGGTAAAGACTGCAGAAACTGCGAGTAAACTTGGAATAGCTATTTTTTCTTTGTTTATATCTTTATCAGAAAGAACAATAATCTCAGCTCCTTTCTTTACTTCTTCTTCAACCCTGCTACAAAGTGATTCCAGAGCTTTTTCTAAGGCTTCACCCTTAGAATAGGTTATAGGAACAATAGTGACTTTTATTCTATCCTGACTCTTTATAGCCTGGAATTCATAAGGAAGAAGTATAGGACTTTCTATTTCTAATTTTCTTGCATGCTCTTCTACTTCTTTTAAAAAGTTACCTTTAGCCCCAAGAGACATACGAAGAGACATAATAGTTTTTTCTCTAATGGGATCTATGGGAGGATTGGTCACTTGTGCAAATCTTTGCTTAAAATACCTGAATAGTAATACTGGACGCTCGGATAAAGGTGGGATCGGATTGTCATTACCAGTGCAAAAGGTTACTTCTCTTCCTTCATTAGCCATATAGGCAAGAATTTTCTCAAGTTCTTCCTGGGTATAACCAAAAGCTATCTGTTTTCTAATTCTTTCTTTATCTTCATCTGGTGTATTAATCTTCTTTTCTTTAACAATGGCGGAAATTCTTACCACCTGTTTTTCAATCCATTTTCTATATGGTTTAGAGGTTGAAAGCTCCTGTAAAATCTCTTCTGTCTTTTTTACCTTGTGAGATATTAAATCCACTTCTATGCTATCACCAGGACCAAGTCTTCCCTTTTCTTTTATTTTTTTCCCTGAAAGATCTATCATACCAACTTCTGAACCAAGAATCATTATTCCATCTTCTGTAAGAATGTATCTACAGGGTCTTAGTCCATTTCTATCAAGATGAGCACCGATAATATCTCCATCAGTATAAGCTATAGCAGCAGGTCCATCCCAAGGTTGCATCATAAAGGATTGAAATTCAAAAAACAACCGAAATTCCTCTGGCATATCAGGAACACTTTCCCAGGCAGGTGGAATAAGCATATTAATAGCATGAGAGGGAGAGTAACCTACTAAACATAAAAGTTCAAATACTCTATCTAAGGAGGCAGAATCACTCTCTTCATAGGAAATTAAAGGTTTTACCAGTTCAATATTTTCTCCAAACAGTTCATGCTCAAGCTCATTCTGTAAAGCTAAAATCCAATTTCTATTTCCCTGTAAGGTATTAATTTCTCCATTATGTGCTAAGTATCTTAAAGGTTGTGCAAGTTTCCAGTTAGGCAAAGTATTGGTGGAATATCTCTGATGGAAAAGACATAAAGAAGACTCTACTTTTTCATCTGTAAGCTCAGGATAAAATTTATCCAACTGGGGAGCTATAAGCATCCCCTTATACACTATGGTTTTAGATGAAAGAGAGGCTATATAGACATGTTCTTCTAAAGCTGAATCTTTTTCAATTTTTCTTCTTAGAATATAAAGTTCTAACTCTACCCTGCCCTTTTCTACTTTTTCTGTATCCAGCAGTAAGTGATAAATTTCAGGCATCACTTCTAAAGCAGAATCCCCTACAGCCGATGTATCTATGGGAACTTTTCTCCAGCCTATTAACTTAAAAGGAGATTTTTTTATATACTCTTCAATTTGAGACTTTATATCTTTATATAAGAAAAAAACTCCTACTGCCAGATTATTGATGTCTGAAATATCTAAGGAGTTCTCAGATATATACTCAGCAAAAAATTTCTCAGGAATTCTTATAAGGATGCCTGCTCCATCTCCTGTTTTACCGTCTCCTCCAATAGCTCCTCTATGTGTTAAATTCTTTACAGCTTCTATACCCCATTTTACTATTTGGTGACTTGGTTTTCCATATACATCACAAATAAAACCCACTCCACAGGCATCAAATTCTAACCAGTTCATACCCCAACCCCTCTTGATGTTATTTTTTGTTTCTTTTAAAAAGTAATCTTTAAAAAAAGTAATTATAAAATATATTTTCTATTTTTCCAACAGAAAAAAGAGGCTGTTTGAAAAATATTCACAAAAGTTTATATATGTAGCGGATAGGTTCATCCCTGCCCAATATATCTAAATCAAATGTAGCGGGGTTTACCCCCACCAGATATACCACAACCAATCAAATGTAGCGGCGGGGTTCATCCCCGCCAGATATACCACAGGCGGGCATAAAGCCCGCCGCTACAATTTTCCTCAATTAAAAAATATTTTTCAA
>CAZQIW010000055.1:0-9782 GCA_964593845.1 uncultured Thermodesulfatator sp.
AAAATTTATCATATTGTAGCAGAGGGCTTTATACCCTACCACTCTAAGAGACGGGAATATAAAACCCATCCTTGTATATTTCAGGAGGAAGATAAACTCCTTTTTTATCATCCCTTTTGTAATCACTAAAAATCACTGTAAACGCAGATTTTATCTTTATCCGAACTAAAAATTCATCTGAAAGTCTTTTTTCATTTAAATAAAAATCTAAACAAACCGCCTCTGTTACCTCTATAAACCTTCTTGCCCCTTGTGAGATTCATTTTCACCTAAACTAACAGCTGGCATAATTTTCTCAGCCTTCAGAGAACACCAAATTATTCAAGTTTTTCCAGAGCTTCTTTTATTCTTAAAACTGCTTTTTCTAAATTTTCTTCGGAGTTTGCAAAGGAGATTCTTACAAACTCATCATCTCCAAAAGCCACTCCTGGCACCACAGCAACCCTTGCAGCATCAAGCAAATATTCTGCAAAATCTATAGAGTTTTTTATCTCCTTTCCATCAGGGGCTTTTTTACCATAATAAGCCGATACCTTAGCAAAAAGATAAAATGCTCCCTGAGGAGGAATAAACTCAATTCCAGGGATTTCTTTAAGTGCGTCTGTTAAAAGATGAGCTCTTTTTGCAAAAATCTGGCACATTCTTTCAACCTCATCCTGTGGAGAAGTTAAGGCTATTTCTGCTCCTTTTTGAGCAAAAGCAGTGGCATGGGAAGTGCTCTGTCCCTGAATATTTGCACAAATTTTAATAATGTCTTTTGGTCCAATTAGCCAACCTATTCTCCATCCTGTCATAGCATAGGTCTTTGAAACTCCATTCACTATAAAAACCTTATCCTTTATCTCAGGAGCTACAGATAAAATATTCTTAGGCGGTTTAAAATCAAATCTCAATTTATCGTAAATGTCATCCGTTAATACCCAGAGATTATACTTTTTAACAAGCTCTGCCATACCTTTTAAAAAACTATCAGAATAAATCAATCCTGTAGGATTGGAAGGGTTGTTTAATATAATACCCACAGTTTTTGAGGTTATAGCAGCTTCTATATCGTTAATAGACGCTTCAAAATTATTTTCCATGGAAGTATTGATAAATTTAGGAATCCCTCCAGCAACTTCCACTATAGCTGGATATGAAACCCAGTAAGGAGAAAGAATAAGCACTTCATCTCCTTTATCCACCAGAGCCAAAATAAGATTAAAAATAGCCTGCTTGGCACCTGTAGTAACCAGAACCTCCTCAGGAGTGTAATCAAAGCCATAATCTATTTTCAATCTTTCACAAATAGCCTTCCTTAAACTCAGTAAACCCAAAGTAGGTATATATTTAGTAAACCCTTCGTCTAAAGCTTTTTTGCAGGCTTCTTTAATATAAGAAGGCGTATCAAAATCAGGCTCCCCTGCTGCAAGATTAATAATATCCACTCCTTTTGCCTTTAAAGTTTTCGCTTTAGCATCCACTGCAAGGGTAGCAGAAGGCTTAAGAGTTCTTGCTCTTTCAGAAAGTTTAAACATCTTTTTCCTCCTGCTTTTATTTATTTTATAGTTTCAATTCCTTCTCCATTAAATTCTATTATTATAATAGCTTTTCTATCTACAGGTAAGGGACTTGAAGCTTTTAAACATCTCTCCACAGCTTTATCAAATTCTGAACTAAGGGATCTTTTCAAAAAAGAATAATGCAATATCTTCCCACTTGAAGAAACCTCAATTTTTACTATAGCAGATAAACCACTTTTATTTTTTAAATAAATAGGAACATCAAAATTGTTCTCCAATTTTTTCCTTACTAAAGCCAGGTATTCTAAACTTAGTGAAGAATAAGTTTCTGTAGCAGGAGGAGAAGATTTTTTTTCATTAAGTGTTTTTTCACTAAGTGTTTTTTCTCTTAAAGCCCTTTCCTTTTCCAGGGCAATCAGCCTTTGTTGAAGAAGCTTTAATTCTTCATCAGAAATAGATACTTCAGATTGCTTATTTTTTACTTTCTCCTTAAGTTTAAAAATTTTTTCTTTTATTACCTGGTCCAAATCCTCTGTTTTTCCCTTTTCAACTTTCTCAGAGCTTTTAAACTTTTTAGCAACCTGTATTCTTCCTGTTTCTTTTTTAACCAAATTTTTCTTTTTTACTTTTTTTATTCTTTTTACTTTCTTTACCTTCTTTATTCGCTTTCTGCTCTTTACACTCCTTTTTTTAGTGGTATTTGAAATTTTAGTGGTATTTGGAAGAGCCTGTATTTTTTGTTTTTTTAATTCGTGAGAAACTGGAGGGCTTTGTTTTCTAACTGTTAAATTTTGCTTTATCTGAGGGGAAAGACGAATTAACTTTACTTTTATTTTTTCTCTTCTATAAACATTAAAAGTCAGACCAGAAAAAAACAAAAAAAGAAAAAGCAAATTTATTACACAAGAAAGTAAATAAGAGAAGTAATCATACTTCGTTAACATAAATTAACTTTCAAGCTGGGTTAATAATCCTAAATTAGTAATACCTGCCTCCTGCAACACAGCTAATACCTTGGCTACAATTCCGTAAGGACAATCTTTATCGGCTTCTATTTCCACTTCTTTTATAAGGTTCCTGTTTTTTGCCTCCTCTACCCAAAACTTTAAATTTTCTAAAGTTATTTCTTTTCCGTGAATTTTTATTTTTCCTTCCTTGGTAATCACAATTCTTAAAGGATTAAGTCCTTTTTGCACAAGAGGAGCACTTTTTGTTTCTGGAAGATTTACCTCAATGCCAGAAGTCATTAGAGGAGCAGTTATCATAAATATAATAAGAATAACAAGCACTATATCCACAAGGGGAATAATATTTATTTCCCCCTGTAAATCCTTACCGATTTTCATAACTTTTTGAATATTTAGCTTTTACCAATTCAAATTTTCTTCAGTTAAAATTTTATCTCTGATATAAATTAAACCTTTTTCAAGCAGCTTTTCATCTGGAAGCTCTGCAAATTCCTTAGGAAAATCTGATAATTCCCCTTTTTTTATACTCTCCCTAAGTTCAGGAAGATTGTAAGCTATTAAAAATATCAAATCCAAAAGATCAGATGTAAGAGGAGTGTCTGCAAATTTTTGTCTTTTAAGAACTACCTCTCCCCAGAGATCGTTATAATAAAGATAAGGCTCCAATCCCTGTTCTTTAAGGTAATCTTTAATTTTTATAGGACGATTTTCGTAATGTCCTTTACAATGGGTTTCTCTTATTATTTTGTAAATTTCTTCCTTTTCTCCTTTTTCATTTTTAGTAACATAGCGTGCAAGAGGATAAAGACGGCAGGAAGCAGGCCTGTCCGGATATACCTTACATCCCTCTTTTTCATCCAAAAACGGACAGGCCAAAGAATAAGGATCTATATTAATAGAAATTACAGGAAGTTGAGTAACTTCTCCAATATAAAGCTCCCCATACTTTTCTATAAACTCTTCCACTCCTATATTTAAACATTTTCTCAAACGAAGAAAATCATAAGGAGTTAAAACCAGCTTCACATCGTAACAACATCTATTAAAACAAACTATTCCCTTATAGCAATGAAACTTTATTTCATCTTCTAAGGTATAATCCTTAGGGTCAAAAACATAGTTATACATTATTCAGCTACTTCTCCTTCTGTAGAAAGCTTGGGCTTTTCAGGCTCAACAAGCTTAAATCTGTCTTTTAGTTTTTCAAGCACTTTGGGCAAGGTGGTGTATTCCATTTCCTCTGGTGGTAATCTGTGAGGCTCAAAAATACCCTGTCTTCTTAAAATATCTGCCATTGCATTGCATTCTTCACGGGCTTTATCAAAAGCAGGATCATCAAATAAATCAGAAGGTCCAATTAAATAACCATCTGCAATTTGATAGCCAGCAGCAATTACACGAGGTGGACCATCAAATCTGGTAGGTTTAGCATTTTTAAAAGGAACTGGCATAAGTGGACCAGTATGAGATCCTCTCATCCATCCTTCAACTAACCAAGGACGAGCAAAAGGCTCTAAAATTTCTCCTACTGCAGGAAATCCACTCTGAGCTCTTACTATAAGAACAGGATCGTCCTTACCTACATATCTTCCTGCCATTAAGGATAACTTTTGAGTGGAAGCTGCAGCAGCTATTTCTCCATCCTTTTTTCTATAAACTGCTCTTATTACATATCTGCTGGTAGCTCCTATAAAAACTAAAAGATCGTAAAGTTCTTCTGGAGCTTTAAGCTGAATTCCCATTCCACTGTAAACATCCATCACATCAAAAATAAAACCTTCGTGCATAGAAGGATCTATAACCAAACCAGCAGTATTCATAGGATCAGCAAACATTTCATAAAGAGGTAAATTCCAGGCACTTGGAGAAGTCTTGTCAGCAAAAAATACAATTACAGGTTCACTTTTTCTTTCTTCAAATTCCATTTCAGCAACCCCAGGTCCCATACCCTTAACATTACCTGAAAAGGCATCTGCCAAAAGATCCTGCCCTGCTCCATACATTTTCAGCTTTTTGGATACCTCAGTTCCTTCTTTAAAAGCTGTCCAGGCAAGCTCATGCACTTCAGAAGAATCAACCCCTTTGGTGTGAGTCATAACTATAGCTATATCATCTCCACACACAAGCACTGAAACATCCCTTATAATTCCCTTATCCTTTCCATCTTCAGCTACTTCTCTTACCTTATCCACAACATCTTTATGCACTGAAGAATGTCCTACAAAACCTCCAATGTCTGCTTTTATAACTGACAATGTAAGTTTCATACCACACCTCCTTTATAAATTCTCTTTTTTTCCGAAAAATAGTTTAAAATAATATTATTTATTTTTGAATTATAGCAGATTCAAAAAAAATGTAAACTTAAAAAATGGATAAAAAGGAAAAAATAGCAGTAGCTTTAAAATACAATCCTGAAGAAGAAGCCCCCAAAGTAGTGGCTAAAGGAAAGGGGTATCTTGCAGAGTTAATCTTAGAAATAGCTAAAAATCATAAAATTCCTATAAAAAAGGACTCTAAACTGGTTCAGGCTTTATATAAGCTGGAGCTGGATAAACCTATTCCTCCAGAACTTTATAAGGCTGTAGCTGCAGTCTTAGCCTGGGCATTTAATTTAAATCAAAAATTAAAAGAGAAATTTATTAAAAAATTTTCTTCCTAAAATCTTGTCATTTTTAAAAAAACGGATATAAAACACTAAATACAAATTTTTTTGCGGAGGTTTTTTATGTTTAAAGCTCCAGAAGATAGGCTTTATTCTGAAAATCATCTCTGGATAAAAAAGAAAAGGAAAAAAATAGTTAGAATAGGTGTTACTGATTACTTTAGCTTAAGAAATCTGGAAATTATAGAAATAGACCTTCCCGAAGAGGAAGAAGAATTTGAAAAAGATGAGATTTTTGGAAGTATTGAGACTGTAGAAGAGGTTTTTGATCTCATTATGCCTGTTTCTGGAAAAATTACCAAAGTTAACGAAAAGGTCTTGGAAGAAGTGGATATTTTAAACGAGGATCCCTATGATGAAGGCTGGCTTGTGGAGGTAGAACTTTCCAATCCTTCAGAGCTTGAAGAGCTTCTTCCTCCTGAGGATTATGAGATGAGATTTCTGGAGGATATAGAAGAAATTGCCCCAGAAAAATTTGTGGAGGAAGAGTAGAAATGCTGGCTTTTGTTTTTCCAGGACAGGGTTCTCAATACATAGGAATGGGAAAGGAATTTTTTGAAAACTTTGAGGCTGTAAAAAATATCTTTAATCTAAGTGAAGAACTAAGTGGACTTCCTGTAAAAAAATTATGTTTTGAAGGTCCTCTTCAGGAGTTAACCCAGACCCAGAATCTTCAAGTGTGTTTAACCGTAGTTAATATTTCTTGCTATGTGGCTTTAAATGAGGTTTTAAAAGAAAAAAACATAAAACCAGCTTTTGTAGCTGGGCATAGTCTTGGGGAATACAGTGCTCTTTTTGCTGGAGAGGTGCTTTCCTTAGAAGATACTCTTACTGCTGTTAAAGAAAGAGGAAGATTAATGGAGGAAGAAGGTAAAAAAAGTTCTTCTGGAATGTATGCTGTAATTGGTATGCCCCTTGCCGACCTTGAAGAGCTTGTTAAAGATGCCTCTGGATTGGTGGTAATTTCTAATTATAACTCTCCTAAGCAGTTGGTAATAAGTGGAGAATTTCCAGCGGTGGATGAGGTGGCTCAAAAGGCAAAAGAAAAGGGAGCAAGAGTAGTAAAATTAAAAGTAAGTGCTGGATTCCACAGCCCTTTAATGAAAGAAGCTGAAGAAAAGTTTAGCATGGTTTTAGAAAAATTAAGCTGGAAAGATTCTGTTATTCCTTTTGTAAGCAATGTTTCTGGAAAAGCAGAAACCTCAGGAACTTCTATAAAGGAGCTTTTAAAAAAGCAGATTACCTCTTCTGTGCGGTGGATTGATTGCGTAAATTACATGTATGAAAAAGGTGTGAGAATATTTGTGGAGCTTGGACCTAAAAAAGTTTTAACTGGTCTTATTACTCAAATTTTAGAAGGGAAAGATTTTAAGTGTTTTAATATAGAAAATTTAGATACTTTAAAAGGTTTTCTGGAAAACTTGTCAAAAATTTAAATTGGATTAAACTGAGGCGAAACTAACCGGGAGGGGGTAAGATTTTTAATATAACTATTAGAGAAGAGCGTTGTAAGTCCTGCGGGCTTTGTATTCATTTTTGTCCTAAAAAGGTTTTGGATTTTTCTTCTAAAAGAAATTCTCAAGGTTATAAAGTAGTATATGCTAAGTATCCTGAAAAATGCACCATGTGTGGTATATGTTATTTAGTATGTCCTGACTTAGTTTTTGTAAAAGAGGATAACAAATGAAAGCTAAAAGAATTTTAGCCAAAGGTGTAGAAGCTATTGCTTTAGGGGCTCTTGAAGCCAATTGTAAGTGTTATTTTGGGTATCCTATTACTCCTCAAAATGATATTCCTGAGTTTATGTCCCGGGAGCTTCCCAAAAGGGGAGGGGTTTTTTTACAGGCTGAAAGTGAGCTTGCTGCTATTAATATGTTGTTAGGTGCCTCTGCTACAGGAA
Source organism: uncultured Thermodesulfatator sp. (assembly GCA_964593845.1). Taxonomy (GTDB): domain Bacteria; phylum Desulfobacterota; class Thermodesulfobacteria; order Thermodesulfobacteriales; family Thermodesulfobacteriaceae; genus Thermodesulfobacterium. Next base: position 7,036 of record CAZQIW010000055.1, read on the forward strand.
CAAGGGCTATGACAACTTCTTCCAGTCCTGGTATTTCTCTTATGTGTGAGGGCTTTTCTTATATTGCAGCGCTTGAACTTCCTGCTGTAATAGTAAATGTAATGAGAGGAGGTCCTGGATTAGGAGGAATAGAGGCTTCTCAGGGAGATTATTTTCAGGCAGTAAAAGGTTCAGGGCATGGTGATTTCCGCTTTCTTGTTTTAGCACCTTATAATGCTCAGGAAGCTTATGAATTTACTGCCAAGGCTTTTGAACTTGCCGAAAAGTATCGCAACCCTGTTATGGTTTTGTCTGATGCAATACTTGGGCAGATGAAAGAACCCTTAGTTCTAAAAAAACTTAAAATTAAAGAATATCCCAAGGAGGATTGGGCTCTTACAGGAGCTAAAGGAAGACCAAGTAGATTTATAAGAAGTCTTTTTCTTGATGCAAAGGAACTGAAAGAACTCAATCTTAAGCTTAATAAGAAGTATAAAAGCATGAAAAAAGAAGTCAGGTATGAAAGTGATGTAACTGGTGAAGAAGAAGTTATTGTGGTTGCTTTTGGATCCATGGCACGCATATCCAAAGAAGCTGTAAACAATCTCAAAGAAAAGGGTTATCCTGTTGGTTATTTGAGACCTATTACCCTTTTCCCCTTTCCTGAAAAAGCTATCCAAGAAATTATTAAAAAATCCAAAAAACCTGTAAAATTTGTGGTGCCTGAGCTTAATTGTGGTCAGATGGTAGAGGATGTAAGGCTTGCTGTAGAAGGTAAAGCTCAGGTAATATCTTTACCTTACCCTCCAAGTGTTATACCATTTCCAGAAGAGATAGAAAAGGAGATTAAAAAATGCCTAAGTTCTTCAAGGTGCCGAAAAGCTTAAAAGAAACTCCTTTTCATTACTGCCCAGGATGTCATCATAGTATAGCTCATCGGTTGCTTTGTGAAACCATAGATGAACTGGGAATACAGGATAAAGCTCTTGGTATAGCTTCTATAGGTTGTTCCTGCTTTTTGTATTTTTATATAGATGTGGATATAGTGGAAGCTCCACATGGTAGAGCCTGTGCTGCTGCAACAGGTGCAAAAAGAGCCAGACCAGATTTAATAGTTTTTACCTATCAAGGAGACGGCGATTTTTCAGCTATTGGTTTTAATGAGAGCTTCCATTCAGCACTAAGAGGTGAGAGGATTACTGCTATTATGATAAATAATACTATTTATGGAATGACCGGTGGTCAGGCAGCTCCCACCACTGTGCCAGGGCAGAAAACTACCACTACTCCAGAGGGTAAAGACCCTGAAATATGTGGTTATCCTCCTAAAATAGCAGAAATTCTTGCTGGTTTAGAGGGAGTGGCTTTTTCAGCCAGAGTGGCTTTAAATACTCCTAAAAGGATTATAGAGGCTCAAAGGGCTATTAAAAATGCATTCTTAGCCCAGATTCATAATCTGGGATTTGGTTTTGTAGAAATACTATCTGCCTGTCCTATAAACTGGAAAATGGATCCTGTTACAGCAACCAAACATGTAGATAAACTCACTGAAATTTTTCCTTTAGGTATTTTTAAGGATAAGGTAAGTGAGTTTATAAAAACTAAAAAAGGAGAATAGCCTTGAGGTTGGAACTAATTGTTTCAGGATTTGGAGGACAGGGTGTTCTTTTTGCAGGAAATCTTATTGCTCTGGCAAGTATGACTGCTAATTATAATGTAACCTATTTACCTGTTTATGGACCTGAAATGAGAGGCGGAACCTGTAATTGCACAGTAATTATTTCTGATAAAAATATAGCTTCTCCTTTAGTATCCCGTCCTTCTTTTTTAATCATTATGAACTATCCTTCTTTTGTAAGATTTATTCCAGCTTTAAAAAAAGGTGGTTCTGCTATCATCAATTCAGATCTGGTAAAACCAGAAAGTATTGAAAACTTAAAGGAACTTGAAAAAAAGTATAAATTTTACTTTATTCCTGTAACCACACTGGCAGAAAGTCTTAATACTCCTTTTTTAGCCAATCTCTGCGCTGTAGGAGCCTTTTATCAGATTACCAAACTTTTTAAAAGAAAACATTTGGAAGAGGCTTTAAAAGAGATATTAAGCAAAGGAAAAGCTCATCTTTTTGAACCAAATTTAAAAGCTTTTGAGGCTGGAGCTCAGTATATAAAAGAAAATTTTAAAACTTAAGTTGAATGAAGGTCGTTATTCAAAGAGTAGCCCAGGCTTGTGTCAGGGTAGAGAATCAGTTAGTTTCTCAAATTAATAAAGGTCTTCTTGTTCTTGCCTGTGCTGAAAAAGGAGATGATGAAAAGGTTTTAGATTGGATAGCTGATAAACTTGTAAAGTTAAGGATTTTCTCTGACGAAGAAGGCAAGTTTAATTTAAGTGTTCAGGATGTAAAAGGAGAAATTCTTTTAGTTTCTAATTTTACAGTTTGTGGTTATTTAAAAAAGGGCACAAGACCTACATTTCACATAGCAGAAGCTCCTGATAAAGCTAAGGAATTACTTGAAAAATTAGCTAAAAAAATTGAGGAAAAAGGTGTTCCAGTTAAGCAGGGAGTTTTCGGAGCTCACATGATGATTGAATTAATAAACGATGGACCTGTAACTCTTTATCTTGAATATCCTCGCAAAGAATAATTTTTAATATTAAATAACTTGAGAAAAGGATTTAGTTTAATAGAAGTCCTGGTAGTTATTGTCTTGATAGTTATTTTATTAACCACTGCCATTCCTTCTCTTCAAAAATTTTTTAAAATATAT
>CAZQIW010000056.1:0-9767 GCA_964593845.1 uncultured Thermodesulfatator sp.
AAGTATTTAGAGCTTTGAAAAAAGAAGCTTTATGCCCGCCAAAAAAATTACAGGCAGGAGTAAATCCTGCCGCTACATTTTATTTTTTCGGGAGGGCTTAAAGCCCTCCGCTACATTTCGTTTTGTTTTGTAATAAAGATGGAAAAAAACGAAATAATAGAAATTTATGTAGATGGTTGTTCTTTAGGAAATCCAGGTCCTGGGGGCTGGGCGTGTATAATTAAAGAAGAAAATGAAGAAATTATTCTTACAGATGGTGAACCTTTTGCTACTAATAATCAAATGGAACTAAAAGCCGTTATCTCAGCTCTTTCTTACTTTAAAAATCCCAGAAAAATCCGAATTTATACAGATTCAGAATATGTTTTAAAAGGAATAACCGAATGGTTACCTAAGTGGAAAAAAAGAGGCTTCAAAACTTCTGCTGGGACACCTGTTAAAAATAGAGAACTTTGGGAAATGTTAGAAAGATTAGTTAGTTTTCATCAAGTTTTTTGGGAAAAAGTGCCAGCTCATAGTGGTCATTTTTATAATGAAAAAGCAGATAAAATAGCCAAAAAAAGTGCTGAAAAATGGAAAAAAAGTTCTTAGTTGGAATAACAGGGGCAAGCGGTTCTATTTATGCTTATTATTTATTAAAAGAATTGAAAGAATTAAAAATTCCTACAGAAGTCATTATTACTAAAGCTGGGAAAAAAGTCTGGAATTATGAGCTGGAAAAACCAGTTGAGGTTATTTTAAATTTTGCTGATAAACTTTATAAAGAGGAAGAAATTTCAGCTCCTCCAGCAAGTGGCTCAGCCCCTTATTGTGGTATGGTAATTATCCCTTGTAGTATGGGAACTCTTTCTGCTATTGCTCAGGGAAGTGCAAGGAATCTTTTACAAAGAGCAGCAGATGTAATGCTTAAGGAAAGAAAACCTTTGGTTTTAGTAATAAGAGAAACTCCTTTTAATCTTATCCATATAAAAAACATGGAAATCTGCACCCAGGCAGGAGCAGTTATTTTCCCAGCTATGCCTGCTTTTTATCACAAGCCAAAAAATTTAGAAGAGTTGATAAGCCAATTTGTAAAACGAATTCTCCACTTTTTAGGTTTTGAGCCTGACAATTTTAAAACTTGGCAAAATCTAAATTTGGAATAAGATAAAATTATGTTAATCTCTTCCTCTCAAACAGTAAGAATAAACAAAAGATTTTTTAATATAGATGAATTTCATAAAATGCTAAGCGTAGGGATATTTTCAGAAGATGATAGACTTGAATTAATAGAAGGAGAAATTATAGAAATGACTCCTATTAGTAGTAGGCATGCTTATTATGTAGACAAAATTACCAGAATTTTTTTTCAAAAATTAAGTGATAAAGTTGGAATAAGAATTCAAAATCCAATAAAATTAGGAAAGTATTCAGAACCTCAACCAGATATAGCTTTAGTAAAATTACCTTTAGAAAAATATCAATTTCAGCATCCAGAACCGGAAGATATTTATCTGGTAATAGAAGTCTCTGACACTTCTTATGATTATGATAAAAATATAAAAATTCCCCTTTATGGAAAATATGGAATTAAAGAAAGTTGGCTTATAGATATAAACAAAAATAGAATAGAAGTTTTTAGAAATCCCTTTAAAGAAGGATATAAAAGTTGTAATATTTTTTGTGCAAAAGAAGAACTTAGCCCTTTACACTTTCCTGAGATTAAAATTTTTGTTAATGAAATTCTTTAATCCAAAGTATAAAACACTTAAGATCAAAATTATAGCCCCCAAAATTCCTAAAATATTTCCATATTTTGCAAAAGGAGGAATTTTATAAAGAGGCTTAATTTTTCCATAAATAATTTCCTTTTTTTCAAGCTGAGATTGTATTATAACCTTCCCTGTAGGATCAATTATACCGGTTATTCCTGTATTTGCTCCTTGCAAAGTATATCTCCTTGCTTCTACTGCTCTTATTATTGCCATTTGAAAATGCTGATAGGGAGCAGAAGTATTATCAAACCAGGCATCATTTGTAGCAATATAAATAAATTGAGGATTTTCCTTTAACCTCTTTTGTAAAATTTCTGAAAAAGCACTCTCAAAACATATAAGAGGAATAATTTTTATATCCTCCTTTTTAAAAGAAATTTTAAGATTCTTAGAAACTCCAGATTTTAAGATATTGGATACCACAGAGATGTATTTTAAAAAAGGGAAATATTTTTCAAAAGGGATATATTCTCCAAAAGGCACCAGTTTTTCTTTATCGTAAAAATCTATAAAGTTTCCTCCTTTCCATACAATAAGACTGTTGTAAACTTTAGGTTCTTTGTTTTCAAACTGCACTCTAAAAGTTCCGAAAATTACAGCAGGGGCTTTTTTTTGAGAATTAAAGTTTCTTTGTATTTCATTTAAATAATTTATAAGCTTAAAAGTATATTCCTCATCATAAGGAAAATAAAAAGGTAAAGCTGTTTCTGGAAGAAAGATTAAATCAGGCTTTTCTTTTAAAGCCAAAAAAGAAAGTTTTTTATAAACTTTTAAAGAATAATCAATCTGCCCTGATTCTTTCATTTCTTGTGGAATATTTCCCTGTAATAAAGCCACTTTTATAATGTTTTTTTCTTTTGAAATGTAGTTTTGCCACTTGTGAAGAGAATGAAACCCATAACCTACCACCAGAGCAAGAAAAGAAATAAAAAAGAAATTATTTAAAAGAAAACAAAATAGCTTTCTGAAGCTAATACAGTAGTCCAAAAGAAAAAAGACATAATAATTTATTAATACCACAAGTAATGTTAATCCCCAGATTCCCCATATATCTGCAGATTGGAGTAATAAAGGGAAATTAGCTAAGAGATAGCCCAATTGTCCCCAGGGAAAACCTGCCAAAACCTTTGCTCTAAGATATTCAGCTCCTGTAAAAGTAAGAGCTAAAAAAAGACCTTTTAAAAAATTAGGTTGAGAAAATATTTTTAGTCTAAAACTAAGATAAAAAGTGCCAAGATAGTAAAGAGAAAGATAAAAACTAAGAAGAAAAAGAAGAAATAAAGAAAGGATAAAATTAATGTAACCGTATGTTATAAGAGTGTAAACTATCCAATAAAGCAGAGTGCAGAAATGAAAGATACCAAATAAAAAAGAGATAAGAAAAAGATCTCTTACACTTTTACAAGTCTTCAAAGAAAAAAATAAAGGAATAAGAGCAAAAAAGGTAAAAAAAATGATATTCCACTTTGGAAAAGCAAGAGTTAATAAAATTGCAGAAAAAATTGCCCATAAAAATTGAGAGTATTGCTTAATAAATTTATACATTTATTTATTTTTGAGAAACTTTAAGTTTTAAAAGCTCTATTTTTCTTTCGTTTGATTTAAGAATTTCTATTTCCAGAGGAGGAATTTTAAATTTTTCTCCAATTTTTGGGATCCTTTTAATATGGTTTATAATAAGTCCTGAAATGGTTTCAAAATCTCCTTTTGGAAGTTTTATATTAAAGCACTTTTCCAGATCTCTTATCTTAAAAGTCCCAGGCAAAATCATCCAGCCTTCGGCATCAGGATGAGGGCAAATAACTTCATCTTTTAAAATTTCTTTAAAAATATCTTTCAAACAAATTATTCCTGTAAGCTCGGAATGTTCATCTATTACAAAAGCAATTTCTACTTTCCGTTGTGTTATTTTTTCTAAGGCTGAGATTAAAGAAATGTTTTCAGGTATAATAAGTGGTTTTTGTATGTAATCCTGCCAATTAAAAACATTCTGATTCATACCTTTAGCTAAAGATTCTAAAGAAATGTATCCTAATAAATTATCCAAAGTCCCTTTATATACTGGATAAAATAAATGCGGATGTTGAGAAATGATTGGTTTAATTTCCTCCCAGGAAGAAGAAATATCAAGTCCAATTAGATTGTTTAGAGGAATAACTAAATCTCTAACTTCTAAGTTTTTTAAATTTAAAAGATTTAAAATAAGTCTTTCTTCAAAATCTGTAACAACTTTATCTTCTTTATAATCTTCCAAAATTTCCTTTATTTCTTCTTCAACTTCAGAAAATTCAGGGGTCTTTTTTCTAAAAAGACCTTTTAATATATCAAAAAAAGAGCTATTGTTCATTGGATAAATTTTTAATTTCAAAAAGTGCTAAAAATTTTCTGGGTTTCCAGCCAGTTTACATAACTTTTAACCGCATCTTCCAGCTCCCACATAGGTTTATTATAACCCACATTTCTTAATTTAGTAATATCTGCTTGAGTAAAATACTGATATTGTTTTTTAAGATGCTCTGGCATTTCAATGTATTCAATACAGGGAGGCAGGTTTAAAGCAGAGAAAACAGCTAAAGCTAAGTCTTTAAAAGAACGGGCTTTTCCTGTTCCCACATTAAAAATACCTTTTATATGCGGATTTTCTAAAAAGAAAAGGGTAACTTCCACTGCATCTTTAACATAAATAAAATCTCTCAGCTGCCCTCCATCGGGATACTTAGGATGATAAGACTTAAATAATCTAACTTTACCTTCCTTTTTTATCTGTTCGTAAGCCTTCAGCACCACACTTCTCATTTCACCCTTGTGAAACTCCCTTTCTCCAAAAACATTAAAATATTTTAAGCCCACTACCCGATTTAGCAAACCATTATAATAAAGCCATAGATCAAAAAGCTGTTTAGAAAAACCATAAGGATTAAGAGGCTTTAGTTGTGGAATAAGGGCTTCATCATCAGAAAAACCCAGGCTGCCGTCTCCATAAGTGGCAGCCGATGAAGCATAAATAAAAGTTATGTCATTTTCTAAGGCAAACAGAGCCAGTTTTTGCGAATACTTATAATTGTTTAAATAAAGATAATGCAAATTTTTTACTGTGGTATTGCTGCAGGCTCCTAAGTGAATTATAGCAGAAATTTCTTTAAAATGCCCTTTTTCAATAAGTTTAAGAAATTCGTATTTATCTATATAATCTATAAACTTTAATCCTAAAAGATTTTTCCATTTTATTCCTTCTTTTAAGCGATCCACTATAATAATTCTATCTTCACCTTTTTGGTTTAGAGCTTCTACTACATTGGATCCGATAAAACCAGCTCCTCCAGTTACTACGATTTTTGTCTTTTTCATTAAAAACTCCTTATTATAAAGTGGTTTAAATTTAAGAAAGTTTTTATAACATTAATCTCTAAAAATTCAAGAAAAAGAGAAAATCTTATTGACGAATTATGATAAAGGATTATATAATTAAGGAACATTAAACCATAGGTTTAAGAATAACATTCAAAAAGGAGGCTATACGATGCCTATTTATGAATTCCAGTGTGAGGAGTGTGGAGAAGTTTTTGAAGAGCTGGTATTGAGTGGAGACCTGGAGGATATAGTTTGCAGAAAGTGTAAAAGCCCAAAGGTAAAAAAACTGATCTCCCAAGTTGGTTTTAAATGTGGAAACAACTTTGTAGGTTCCTCTGGCTCAGGATGTAGTGGTTGCAAAGGAGGAAATTGTAGTAGCTGTCATTAATCGGAGAAAAAAGTGATTATAAGAGTTGGCACAAGGGGCAGTAAATTAGCATTAGCTCAAACTGATTGGGTAATTTCTCGCCTAAAAAGTATTTATCCTGAAATAACTTTTGAAAAAGTAATTATCAAAACTACTGGAGATAAAATTCTGGACTCTCCTCTTAGTAAGATAGGCGGAAAAGGACTCTTTGTTAAAGAAATAGAAGAGGCTCTTTTAAAAGGTGAGATAGATTTTGCTGTTCATAGTATGAAGGATATGCCAGCTGTTCTTCCAGAAGGGCTGGAAATAGGCTGTATCCCTGAAAGAGAATCTCCTTTTGATATCTGGATTTCTGAATACCAAAGCATTTTTGATTTGCCTCCCAAAGCAAGAGTTGGAACAAGCAGTTTAAGAAGAATTTCTCAATTAAAAAAACTCAGAAAAGATCTGGAAATTTTACCTCTTAGAGGAAATGTAGATACCCGTTTGAGAAAGTGGAAGGAAGGAGAATTTGATGGTATTATTCTGGCAGAAGCAGGGTTAAAAAGATTGGGAATAAGTATAGAGTATAAAAGGTTTTCCGTAGAGGAAATGATTCCTGCAGTAGGGCAGGGAGCCCTTGGAGTAGAAGTAAGAAGTAATGATCCAAAAATAAAAGAGATTGTAAAAAGCATTCATTCTCAGAACACTGCTATGTGTGTTAAAACTGAAAGAGCTTTTCTAAAAACTTTAGAAGGAGGTTGCCAGGTTCCACTGGGAGCTTATGTTTTTATTAACGATTCCAGATTATGTATAGTGGGTTTTATAAGTGATTTGGAGGGAGAGAGGTTTTATAAGGAAAAAGAAGAAGGTCCTGTGGAGGAGGCTGAAAACCTGGGAGAAAGATTGGCAAAAAGGCTTTTAAAAGCTGGCGGAGAAGAAATTTTAAAAGAAATTTATAAAGGACTTTAAGTTATGCAAAAGGGCAAAGTTTATTTAGTAGGAGCAGGTCCAGGAGATCCTGGGCTTTTTACTCTGAAAGGAAAACAGGTTTTACAAGAAGCAGATGTGATAATATACGATTATTTGGCTAATCCTAAATTACTAAGTTATTGTAAAAAAGAAGCAGAAAAGATCTATGTGGGTAAAAAAGGAGGAGCACATACCCTACCTCAGGAGGAGATTAACAAACTTCTGGTTAAAAAAGCTAAAGAAGGAAAAATAGTAGTAAGGTTAAAAGGGGGAGATCCTTTCCTCTTTGGAAGAGGAGGCGAAGAAGCTGAGGAGCTGGAAAAAGAAGGAATTCCTTTTGAAGTTATTCCAGGAATTACTTCTGCAATAGCTGTGCCAGCCTATGCAGGAATACCTGTTACTCACAGAAATTATACTTCAACCTTAGCTATTATCACAGGGCACGAAGCAGAAGGAAAAGAAGAAAGTAAAATCAATTTTTCAGCACTATCTAAAATAGGAACCTTAGTGTTTTTAATGGGGGTTAAAAATCTTCCTTATATTGTGGAAAATCTTATAAAAGAAGGAAAAAGTGCTGAAACTCCTGTTGCAGTAATCCAGTGGGGAACTTTACCCAAGCAAAAAACAGTAACAGGAACCCTGGAAAATATCGTAAATAAAATTAAAGAAGCAGGATTGACTCCCCCGGCAATAATTATTGTAGGGGAAGTGGTAAAATTAAGAGAAAAATTTAACTGGTTTGAAAGCAAACCTTTATTTGGAAAGAAAATTATTGTTACCAGGACAAGAGAGCAGGCAAGTAAATTAATTGAAAAATTGGAGGCTTTAGGAGCTTATTGTTATGAAATTCCTGTAATTAAAATAGAACCTCTTATAAATGAAAATGTTTTTAAAGTAATAGAAAAGCTGGAAAAGTATAACTGGATAATTTTTACTTCAGAAAATGGAGTAAAGATATTTTACAAAGCACTCTGGGGCTGTGGAAAGGACTGGAGGTGCTTGGGAAAAACTAAAATAGCTGCTATAGGACCTGCTACCAAAAAGGCTTTAGAAAACCTGGGAGTTCGGGCTGATTTAATGCCTGAAAAAGATTTTACTCAGGAAGGTCTAATTTCTGCTTTTTCAAATATGGATATAAGTAATAGTTTTATTCTTATTCCAAGAGCAAAAGAAGCAAGAGAAGTATTACCTGAGAAATTAAGAGAGAGGGGAGCTAAAGTAGAAGTTTTACCCATTTATGAAACCAGAGTTGCTGAGGAATCCAGAGAAGCGCTTAAACAGGCTTTAAAAGAAGGGGTTGATATAGTAACTTTTACCAGCTCTTCTACAGTAAAAAATTTCTTTAAGCTTTGTGAGGATTTGGAAGAGGATATTTTGAAAAACCTGATCTTTGCCTCTATAGGACCTATTACTTCTTCTACTTTAAGAACTTTTGGTTTTGAACCACATATAGAAGCTAAACAATATACCATAGATGGATTGGTAGAAGCTATAGTAAATTATTTTTAAATTTTAATTTTAAATAATAAAGATTTAGAACTCTATCGGAGGGATGGGCTGATGCAGGAAAAGGTAAAAAAATCTTTAGAACTTATAAAAAGAGGAATAGTGGACCTTATTGATGAAGAAGAGCTAATAAAAAAGCTGGAAAGATCTTATAAAGAAAATAAACCCTTAAAGATTAAGGCTGGTTTTGATCCAACCGCTCCTGATTTGCACTTGGGACATACAGTGCTTTTAAGAAAATTGAAACAATTTCAGGATTTGGGACATGAGGTTTATTTTTTAATTGGAGATTTTACTGCTATGATAGGAGATCCTACAGGACGGTCAGAGACCCGTCCAGCCTTAACCAGAGAACAGGTTTTGGAGAATGCAAAAACTTATAAAGAACAGGTATTTAAAATACTTGATCCTAATAAAACCAAAATAGTTTTTAACAGCACTTGGTTTTCAAAAATGGGTGCTGAAGATATTATAAGACTCTGTGCTAAATACACAGTTGCCAGAATTTTAGAAAGAGACGATTTTAAAAAGCGTTTTGAATCCGGGTTACCTATAGCTATTCACGAGCTTATATATCCTTTGTTTCAGGCGTATGACTCTGTGGCTTTGGAAGCCGATGTGGAGCTTGGAGGAACAGACCAGTTGTTTAACCTGCTAATTGGAAGAGATATTCAAAGAGAATACGGACAGGAGCCTCAGGTTATTATAACCTTGCCGATTCTGGAAGGACTTGATGGTGTGCAGAAAATGAGCAAAAGCCTTGGAAATTATGTAGGAATTATGGAAAAACCCTTTGAAATGTATGGAAAATTGATGTCTATTCCTGATGAGCTTATGTGGAAATACTATATTCTTTTAACCGATTTTCCAGAGGAAGAAGTAAATGAGATGAAAGAAAAGGTAGAAAAAGGAGAATATCATCCAAAAGAAGCTAAGAAGAGGCTTGCAAGGTATATAGTAGCTCAGTTTCACTCTGAAGAAGAGGCACTTAAAGCTGAAGAAGAATTTGAAAGGGTTTTCAGCAAAAGAGAGGTTCCCAAGGAAATTCCTACTATAAATGTTCAGGCAGGAAAGCTCTGGCTCCCAGGATTTTTAAGAGATCACGGGTTTGTAAAAAGTAGCTCCGAAGCAAGAAGGCTGATAGCCCAAAAAGCCATAGATTTGAATCAGAAACCATTAAAACAGGAAGAAATAGAACTCTCTCCAGGAGAGTATGTAATAAAAATAGGGAAAAAAAGGTTTGTAAAATTAATAGTGTCTTAAAGTTTTATTTTTTGAAAATAAGGAAAAAGTTGACGATACATAGTAATTAAGTGCTGAGAGACTACTCTCACATCATCAAGCACTGCCAGGAAATTTATATCTCCTTCCCATCTTGGCACTATTTGAAGATGAATATGATCTGGATATCCTGCTCCTGCAACTTTTCCAAGATTAAATCCCACATTAAACCCATGGGGTTTAAATACTTCTTTAAGGATTTTTATGGCTTCTTGGCACATTTTCATTATAGCTAAAAGCTCTTCCTCAGTAAGTTCTTCCAACTCAGCTACATGTCTTTTTGGTGAAATGAGTAAGTGCCCTGCATTGTAAGGAAATTTGTTCATTATCACCAACACCTTATCATCTCTATAAAGAATAAGTCTCTCTTCATCAGGTAGAGGACCTTCTGGAGGGCAAAAGATACAACCAGGATCTTTTTTACCTGCAACATATTCACCTCTCCAGGGAGCCCAAAGTATTTTTCTTTCCATATTTCCCCCTTTATAAATTTTTACTTTCATTTAAAATACAATAAATTTAAAATACCATAAAATGAGAAATTGTAAATCATAAAA
>CAZQIW010000057.1:0-9426 GCA_964593845.1 uncultured Thermodesulfatator sp.
AAAGCCATAGCCCAGATTAAAGAAAAGGGTTATCATGAAAGATTTCTCAAAGAAGACAAGCCCATTTATCTTTTTGGGGTAAGTTTTGATCCACAGGAGAGAAAAGTGAAGGAAGTGAAGTGGGAGAGGGTGTAGAATGTCTTTCGCACTCATACGAGATGTTTCATAGCGCTCCTTCCTTTTAGTATGATTTTAGTTGTCAATTTTATCAACATTGTCAAATTTTTAGGGTGATACCTCAGTGTAAAATTTGACAAAACCCAAGTTAATATTAAAATATCTAATCCGAATTTTATTTGCAGGAGGTAAAAGATGACTCAAAAAGAAAAAAGTTTTATTATGGATCAGCAGGACAAAAAAATAAGGGAACAGCTTTCAAAAATTAAACATAAAATAATGGTAATGTCTGGAAAGGGTGGGGTAGGGAAAAGCACTGTAGCTGTAAATATAGCTATAGGACTTTCTCTCCAGGACTTTATGGTAGGGCTTTTGGATGTGGATTTGCATGGACCAAGTATTCCTAAAATGCTTGGAGCAAGAGATATGAAACTTTCCAGAAGACCTGATGGAAGAATGGGAGCTATAAAATATTCTCCTAATTTAAAATTTTTATCCATAGAACCTTTGCTTCCTTCTGAAGATACAGCAGTTATCTGGAGAGGTCCTATCAAACATTCTGCAATAAGACAATTTATAGGAGATATAGATTGGGGAGATCTTGATTATTTAGTTATTGACGCTCCTCCAGGAACAGGAGATGAACCTTTAACAGTAGCTAAAACAATTCCAGATGCCTATGCACTTCTTGTTACCACTCCTCAGGAAGTATCTTTAATAGATGTTAAAAAGTCTATAAGATTTTGCCAGAAAATAAAAATGAGAATTCTTGGAATAGTGGAAAATATGAGTGGTTTTATATGTCCTCACTGTGGAAAGCCAATAGATCTTTTTAAAAGAGGAGGAGGGCAGAAGCTGGCGGATGAGCTGGGATTAAGATTTCTTGGTCGTATTCCCATAGATCCTCGTGTAGTAGATACAGGAGATGCCGGAAAGCCTGTAATTGCTGCTTATCCAGAAAGTATAACTGCTAAAGCTTTTGAAGAACTGGTTAGAAATATTATCTCTGCTACTGAGGAGATGAGAAGAGATGTCCTGGAAGAAAGATATATGAGAATTGCTGTGCCTGTAGATACTCCACCTAAAAAAATCGCTACAGATCCTGAAAAGTTTGATCTTTTTGCGATTTATGATATAGAAAATAATAAAATTTTGGTAAAAGATGTAGTGAAAAAACCAGATGATCAGGATTTATTGGACTTTCTTAAAGAACAGGTGGCTACTCATATTATTTTATTTGATCCGCCCAAGGAACTTGCAGATTACTTAGCCCAAAATGAAATAAGAGTGCTGGTAACTGATTCTTCTCAGGAATCTCCGGATAATTTAATAGATGAGTATTTAAAGGAAAAAGCGGCACAATAAAGTGGAAATTTATTACTTTACTTATACAGGATTATCAGAAAAAATAGCAAAAATTATTGCAAATAAATTGAAGATAGAAGTAAAAAAGATTACAACTTATCGGTTACCTTATATAGGATGGCTTTTTTTATCTTTTTTGCCTTTTTTACCTATAAAGGCTTTTTTCTCCCCTCCCTCCGGGAGGGAGATAATACTTTGCTTTCCTAAATGGACTTTTAATTGCCCCCCAGTAACTTATTTTTTAAAAAAAATTCGTTGTGAAAAATTGATTTTAATAATAAGTTATGGTGGATGGAGAGAAAAAGAATATGCTCAGAAATATAAAAAACTGGGGCTAAAAGTAGCAAAGAAGGTTGAAGTATTTTTAGTAAAAAGAAAAAAATGGAAAGAAGACTTAAAAAAAGTAATGAATTGTTTAAGTCTATGAGCACTACATTGGAGCAGTTAGAAAGAAAAAATAAAGAACTTACAGCCCTTTTAGAAATCAGTAAAATTTTAAGCTCTTCATTTAATTTAAAAGATAACCTTTATCAAGCTTTAAAAGTGCTCTCTGACATTTTGGAAATGCAGAGAGCAACTATTACTCTTTATGATCCAGATACTAATACATTACAAATTGCAGTGGCTTATGGTTTAACTGAAGAACAAATGGCAAGAGGTAAATATAAAATAGGGGAGGGTATTGTAGGAAGGGTTTTCCAGACTGGTGAACCTATGATAGTTCCCAATATAGGAAAAGAGCCTTTGTTTTTAAATAGAACAGGAGCCAGAGTCCAAAAAGACAATGTGTCCTTTTTGTGTGTCCCTTTAAAAATAGAAGATGAAATTTTAGGAGTCTTTTCAGTAGACAGGATTTTTAGTGAAGAAATAGATTTAGAAGAAGATGTTAGAGTTTTAAATATTGTAGCCACTCTTTTTGCTCAGTATTTAAAACTTTATCAAATCTTTAGGCAGGAAAAATCAGAAAGAGAAAAACTTTCTTTAGAACTTAAAAAAAGATATAGACTCAGAAACGTAATAGGTATTTCTGATAAGATGCAAGAAGTTTTTAAAACAGCTTTAAAGGCAGCAAAAAGTAAGGCAACTATTCTTTTAATGGGAGAGAGCGGAACTGGGAAAGAATTGATTGCTAAAGCTATTCATTTTGAAAGTGATAGAGCTAAAGGACCTTTTATTGCTATCAATTGTGCAGCTATTCCAGAAAATTTACTTGAAGCAGAACTTTTTGGTTATGAAAAAGGAGCTTTTACAGGTGCCCTTGTAAGTAAACCAGGTAAATTTGAACTGGCAAATGGTGGCACTATTTTTTTAGACGAAATAGGAGATATGCCCCTTGCCTTACAAGCCAAACTTTTGAGAGTTATTCAGGATAAAGCTTTTGAAAGAATAGGAGGAACCAGACCTATAAAAGTAGATGTAAGGATAATTGCTGCGACTAATAAAGACTTAGAAAAAATGGTAAAAGAAGGAACTTTCAGAGAAGATCTTTATTACAGATTAAATGTAATTCCCATTTTTCTCCCTCCACTTAGAGAAAGAAGAGAAGATATACCTTTATTGATTGATTATTTTCTTAAAAGATTTAACAAAGAATATAACAAAAATATTGGCATCAGCAATGAGGCTGTAAAAGCTCTTATAAACTATTCATGGCCTGGAAATGTAAGGGAACTTGAAAATACTATAGAAAGACTGGTGGTTCTTACAGAAGGAGAAGAAATAACTCTGGAAGATCTTCCTTTTTATATAAAGCAAGAAAAAGAAAATCCTCTTGCCTTCCTTAAGGATACCAATTCTTTACCAGCCCAACTGGAACTTCTGGAGAAAAAAGCGATAGAAGAAGCCTTAAAAGCATGTAATTACAATCAAACTCGGGCTGCTAAATTATTGGGGCTTACTAAAAGACAAATCAATTATAAAATCAAAAAATACGGTCTTCTCAAATAAGTTCTCTTTTTCTATTCATTTTTTTCTATTCATAAAAAACCCGGGGCAACCCCCGGGTGTAATTTTATGCAGCTTTAGAGAACTGGTAAGTATTTTTCAAGCTCATATGGGAATACCTGAACCCTATACTCGTCCCATTCCTGTTTTTTGATAGCTATTAATTCATTAAATACATGCTCACCAAGAGTTTCCCTGAGAAGCTCACTCTTTTCTGCACAGGCAATAGCTTCACCAAGGCTACCAGGAAGACTATCAATTCCAAGCTGTTTCTTTTCTTCCTCAGTTAATTTAAAGATATTTCTCTCTACAGGCTCTGGGAGAGAATATCCCTCCTTAATTCCCTTGAGACCTGCAGCTAACATACAAGCAAAGGCTAAATAAGGATTGCAAGCAGGATCAGGACTTCTTAATTCAATACGGGTAGCTTTCTCTTTTCCAGGCTTATAAAGAGGCACTCTAATTAAAGCAGAACGATTCTTTCTTGCCCAGGCAATATAAACAGGAGCTTCATATCCAGGAACTAATCTCTTATAAGAATTTACCCACTGATTAAGAACAAGAGTAATCTCTTTAATGTGAGTTAAAAGTCCAGCAATGTATTTCTTAGCTACATCAGAGAGATAATACTTATCATTGGGATCAAAAAAGGCATTTTCATCTCCTTTAAACAAAGACTGATGGGTGTGCATTCCGCTTCCGTTTTCTCCAAAAAGAGGTTTAGGCATAAAAGTAGCATATAAACCATATTTCTTAGCTACTTCTTTTACAACCACTCTATAAGTCATTACCATATCAGCCATTTCTAAAGCGTCAGCATATCTTAAGTCTATCTCATGCTGAGAAGGAGCAACCTCATGGTGAGAATATTCTACCTTTATTCCCATTTGTTCTAAGCAGAAAATAGTTTCTCTTCTTAAGTCTTCGGCAGCATCCATAGGATAATCAAAATAACCACCTTTGTCTAAAATTTCTGTAGCTTGGTCACTCTTAAAATAGAAAAACTCACACTCAGGTCCTAAATAGAAATTAGTAAATCCCATTTCTTTCATCTTTTCTAAGTTTCTCTTTAATACATATCTTGGATCTCCTTCATAAGGAGAACCATCAGGAGTGTAAATATCACAGAACATTCTGGCAACAGCTTTTTCTTTAGGTCTCCAAGGGAGAATAGCAAAAGTTGTAGGATCAGGCTTTGCTACCATGTCAGACTCTTCAATTCCTACAAATCCCTGAATAGAAGAACCGTCAAATCCCATACCTTCTTCAAAAGCTACCTCCAACTCCTCTACAGGGACAGCAAAGCTTTTAAGCTGTCCCAAAATATCAGTAAACCAGAACCTTACAAACTTTACATCATACTCCTTGACAAGTTCCATCACATCCTTCTTGTCTCTTGGCTTCTGCACACTCATCTAAACCCTCCCTCCTTCTTAATGATTTTTTTATTTTGAAGCAATTTTAATACCAAATTTTAAAATTTCAAAGTTTCTATAATTTTTATTTTTCAAATTATACAATTTTGTTACAGTAACAATTTTGTTACTTATCATTTTTTTCTTCTTATCATTTTTTAAGAAATTTTGTCAAAAAAGATTTACATAAATTAAAAAGAAGTTCAATTTCTTCTTCTTTAGCATCGGTTAGTATCTTTTCAGGATTTAAACCTTCTTTTTCTACCTCTTTTTTGTAAGCATTTATCCAGGTTTTTAATAATTCTTTATCAACCTCTATATGAAATTGAAGCCCTACTGCTTTGTTATATACAAAAGCCTGATTAGGATACTTTTCTGAAGAGAAAATTCTAACTGCATCTGCAGGCAAATCAAAAGTATCTCCATGCCACTGGAGAACTTTCAGCTTTTTTGGAAATTCTTCAAAATAAGGATGTTCTCCTACTTTAGTAATTTCATACCAGCCTATTTCTTTTCCTTTATCTCCAGGATAAACTCTTGCTCCAAGCACCTTTGCCAACATCTGAGCCCCGAGACATATTCCTAAAAGAGGAATTTCTTTTTTTAAAGCCTCCTCCATTAATTTAAATTCATAAGACAAAAAGGGATACTTTTCTTCCTCATAAGCTCCCATATATCCACCAAGAACCACTATTAAAGAAAATTCTTCCAAAGATTTATTAAGTTTAGCCCCTGAAGGAGTATCTAAATACATAAAAGAATATCCCAGCTCTTTTAAAACTTTTTCCATCATTCCCAAATGTTCAAATTCTACATGTCTTATAGCTAAAACTTCTGACATTCTTTCCCCCTTTAAAAAACTTTTGAAATTTGTTATCAAATTTTATTCCATAGTATAAGCATTTTCTCCGTGCTGGGCATTATCAAGTCCTGCATATTCTTCTTCCTCAGAAACTCTTAATTTGGTAAAAACTCTTACTATTCCAAAAATTATAGCAGTTACCACTATTACATAAGCTGCACTAATTACTACTCCTTCAATCTGAATCCACAATTGAGAAGGATTCCCATAGAGTAAGCCTTTTGCTGAGTTAATAGCAGGATCTGCAAAAATTCCAGTAAGAATAGTTCCAAGAATACCGCCAACTCCATGGATATTGAAGACATCTAAGGCATCGTCATATCCGAGTTTTTCTTTTATTACAGTAATTACAAAATAAGGAATTATTCCAGCAAGAATTCCAATGATAATAGCTGCTTTTATATTAACAAAACCTGCCGCAGGAGTAATAGTAGCTAAACCACCTATTGCACCAGAACACATTCCAACTACAGTAGGTTTTTTTGTAATAATCCATTCAATAACCATCCAAGAAAAGGCTGCTACTGCTGCAGCAGTGTTAGTATTTATTAAAGCTACACTGGCTAATCCATTTGCTGCAAGTGCTGAACCTCCATTAAACCCAAACCATCCAAACCAGAGTAAACCAGTTCCTATTACTACTAAAGTAATATTGTGAGGCTTTAACACAGGCTCTTTTCTTTTTCCAAGGATCAGAGCTCCTACAAGTCCTGCAATTCCTGCTGTTAAGTGCACCACTATTCCACCTGCAAAATCAAGCACACCTTTTTTTGCTAAAAATCCTCCTCCCCACACCCAATGAGCTACAGGTAAATACACAAAGGTCATCCACAAAATAGAAAAAAGCAACCATGCCCCAACTGGAATCCTTTCTATATAAGAACCACTTATCAAAGCTACAGTAATAGCACAGAAAGTAAGTTGATAAGCCACAAAAAGAATTTCAGGAATAGTGCCAGATTGGGTATTTGGACCAATGCCATTTAAAAAGAACTTAGAAGTGTTTCCAATAAATCCATGAATATCTCCATTAAAAGCAAGACTGTAACCATAAATTACCCAGAGAATTGAAATAACTATATAAGCAATTAACGACATAGCAATGGTGTTGAGGGCATCTTTTTTCTTGGCAAGCCCTCCATAAAATAAGGCTAAGCCTGGTAATGTCATAAGCATAACAAGAGCTGTAGAGACAAGAATCCACGCAGTATCCCCTGCATTCACCATAGCCACCCCCTCCTTTAAAATTTTTTAACTTTTTAATTTTTGTTAAAAGCAAAAAATGTGCCAAAAGTGACAAAAATGATAAAAATGCTAAAAACAACAAAAGTAACAAAAAATCAGAAATAGAAAGAAATTAAAATTAGAACATAAGAAAAGTGAACCCTTAAGAAAAAGGGGGGAGGGAGGAGGTAGAGAAGAGATAAGAACAATTTTGTTACACAGCTTTTTCGCCTGTTTCTTTTGTTCTTATTCTGATAACATTTTCAACAGGTAAAATAAAAATTTTTCCATCTCCAATTTTTCCAGTATAAGCAGATTTTAAAATAGCATCTACTACAGCATCCACCTGGTCATCTCTGACTACAATTTCAATTTTTACCTTTGAAAGAAAGTCTGCTTTATATTCCTTTCCTCTATATACCTCTACATGCCCTCTCTGTTCTCCAAACCCTTTTACTTCTGTAACTGTCATTCCTCCAATTCCTACTTCCAGAAGAGCATTTTTAACTTCTTCTAATTTGTAAGGTTTTATTACTGCTTCCACTTTCTTCATAAAACACCTCTTTTTTTGTTTTTTTATTTTAATTTTAAATTTTATATAGTTTAACTAAAAAATCAAGAGATTTTTGTAAATTTTGTCACTTTAATTTAAAGATTATAAAAAATGAGAAGTTACAGGCATTCTCCAATCTTTTCCAAATGCACGAGAGGTAATCTTAGGACCTATGGGTGCCTGTTTCCGTTTGAATTCTGCAATTTTTATCATTTTTAAAACTTTTTTTACTGTTTTTTTATCAAACCCTCTTTCTATAATTTCGCTTTCAGAGAGTCCTTCTTCTATATAAAGTTGAAGAATTTCATCCAAAATTTCGTAAGGAGGGAGAGTATCTTGGTCTGTTTGATTAGCTCTTAATTCTGCTGAAGGAGCTTTTTGAAAAATCCTTTCTGGAATAACTGGTTTAATAGAGTTTCTATATTTAGCAAGCTTGTAAACCCAGGTTTTGTAAACATCTTTAAGAGGAGCAAATCCTCCTGCCATATCTCCATATATGGTAGTATATCCTACTGCAGCTTCACTCTTATTTGAAGTTGCAAGAACTAAGGCTCCCAATTTATTGGAAAGATAAAAAAGTATATTGGCTCTAAGCCTTGCCTGTAAATTTTCATCTGCTACATTAAACTCTTTAAAATTTAAAACTTTTCTAAAAAGATTAAAAACTTGAGTTATAGGATAATTATACAGTTCTATTCCCAAGTTTTTAGCAAGTAATTCTGCGTCTTCTTTGCTTTCCTGTGAGGTAAATTCTGAAGGCATAAAAACTCCTATAACATTCTTTTTTCCCAAAGCATCCACAGCAAGACAAGCTGTAAGAGAAGAATCAATCCCTCCAGATAATCCTACTAAAACTTTTTTAAAACCATTTTTGTGAATATAATCCCGAATCCCTGTGGTAAGAGCTTTGTAAATTTCTGCTTCTCCACTTAAATTTTCTTCTACCTTTCCTTTAAAACAAGGAAGCTTTCTTGAATCTTTAAGATAAACTACAGAGAGAGGCTCACTTTCTTTTTCTCTTAATCTCGTATCTAAGAGCCTTTTTCTTTTAATTTTTTCAATCTCAAGGGTTACGGTAACAACATCCTCTTCAAAACTTTTAAGTCTTGTTATTATCTCTCCTTCAGGACTTATTACCAAACTTCTTCCATCAAAAATAAGCTCATCCTGCCCACCTACCATATTTACATAAACTACATAAGCCAGATTATCCTCAGCTCTGGCTTTAAGAAAAGTTTCTTTATATTGATACTTTCCTATGTGATAAGGAGAAGCATTAATACTTACAAGAATACCAGCTCCTGAGAGGGCATACAATCTTTCCCAACCGTCTGGATGCCAGATGTCTTCACATATAGAAAAACCTATTTTAATCCCATTTATTTCTATAAGAAGTGGTTGATTTCCACTTTTAAAATATCTTTTTTCATCAAAAACTGAATAATTGGGAAGAAATTTTTTACAATAAATTCCTGCAATTTCTCCCTTTTTTATAACTAACAAAGAATTATAAAGGTCGTCTTTATAATAAGGAGTCCCAAGGATTGCTGTAGAGTTGAAATTTCTGGAAATTTTTAGGAGCTTTTTTATAGCCTTTTCACATTCTGAAATAAAGTCCATTCTTAATAAAAGATCTTCAGGAGGATATCCACAAAGAGAAAGTTCTGGAAATATAATTAAGTGAGACTTTTTATCATTTTCTTCCCAGATTTTTATAATTTTTTCAAGATTATATTGAAAATTGCCAACTATAGGATTAATCTGAGCTAAAGTTACATTTAAGAAGTGCATATTAAAAATGTATAATAAAATTGCAAAATTGTAAGAGTTTGAAGCTAAAATTTTTAATTTTTGCTTTTTTATTTTCTTTAGAAAGTATTTTTTCTGTTGAAGTGTTTGAAAAATATTTTTTAATTGAGGAAAATTGTAGCGGCGGGCTTTATGCC
>CAZQIW010000058.1:0-3947 GCA_964593845.1 uncultured Thermodesulfatator sp.
TTGGAAACCGACTCTTGTAGGGACATTTACATTAAATAAAAACTCCTGCATGCACTGTTTTACATCTCTATAATCCAGCTTGTCGTATCTTATAAAAGGAGCAAGGAGGGTATCAAAGTTAGAAAATGCTTGGGCACCAGCACTCTCTCCCTGCAAGGTATAAAAGAAATTTACAATCTGCCCAAGAGCACTTCTAAAATGTTTAGCAGGCTTACTTTCTACTTTTCCAGGAACTCCGCCAAACCCTCTTAAAAGAAGATCATAAAGATCCCAACCTACACAATAGGCAGAAAGTAATCCAAGGTCGTGAATGTGAAAATCTCCTTCTTTATGTGCTCTGGCTACTTCCTCAGGATATAACTTTTCAAGCCAGTAACGAGCTACAATGGAAGAAGAAACATGAAAGTTTAACCCCTGCAGAGAAAAACTCATATTTGAGTTTTCTTTTACCCTCCAGTCCTCATTTCCTAAATACTCTTCTATAAGATTTATTCCATCAACAAGAGCTTTTCCTATTTCTCTTGCCTGCCTCCTTTTTTCACGATAGAGAATGTAAGCTTTAGCAACCTCAGGAAAACCTCTTTCCATTAAAGTTTTTTCTATAATATCCTGAATAGTTTCTACATGTGGAACATCTCCCTTCTTAAAATAATGCCTGTAAAGATACACAGCCACTGCATCTGCAATTTTTTCAGCATCCTCTTTGCTACCTATACCTGTAGCTTTCATTGCTTTATAAACAGCTTTAATAATTCTGAACCTGGAAAAAGGAACAACCTTTCCGCTTCTCTTTCTAACTAAAGGCTCCATACCATCCCCCACCACAATATATTGTGTTTATTTTGAAAAAAGACCACAATATTTAGGCATGTATAGTTTAATCCTTTCCTATCGTCTTGTCAACCCTTCAGAATTTTTGATTTGTTAAAGTCCGAGCTATATTTCGCTGATAACATCCTCCCTGATACATCGCTATTATCAAAACAAGCTCCTTTTATAAGGTTCTAAGAAAAAAGGAGAGAAATTTTCATATCGTGTGCAGGGCACTTTTAAATTTTCTATTCTGCCAAAAGGTGTGTCCAGAGACCTTGTTCTAAAACCATTGCTTGTTATAAGCCTTATTTAGAAAATTATACTTTTGAAAATTTTAAAACTAAAGATGTTTCTTTAATAGGAGATATAATCGCCACTGAAAGTTAATAATTTCAAAATAATGACAACTCTCTCTGGTAAATTGCATAAATTCTTGTAAATTATACCAAACCATTTCAGATTGGGAGTGTAAAATATGGAGCTTATTACTGCCTTTATCCATTATCTTCTTACTTTTTTTGAAAAAAGCAGTTATTTTGGAATTTTTTTTCTTATGGCTCTGGAATCTACCTTAGTGCCTATTCCAAGTGAATTAATTATTCCTCCAGCAGCTTATCTTGCTTATCAAGGAAAACTTTCTTTAATAGGAGTAATTACTTCAGGAGTTTTGGGAAGTTTATCTGGTGCATTATTTAATTATTTTTTAGCTTTAAAATTAGGACGTCCAGCTTTTCTGCATTTTATAAAAAAACACGGTAAATATGTGCTTTTAACTGAATACACTTTTTATAAAATGGAAAAATTTTGGGACAGCCACGGACACATCAGCACTTTTATAGGAAGATTACTTCCTGGACTCAGACATGTAATTCCCATACCCGCAGGTTTTGCCAGAATGGGACTCTTTCTTTTTTGTTTTTACACTATCCTAGGAGCTACTATCTGGTGCACTTTTTTAGCACTTTGCGGTTATTTCTTTGGAAAAAATCAAAGCCTTCTTGATGAATATCTTCAAAAAGGCTCATATGGAATTATCTTTTTTTGCATAGTTCTTGTAATTTTTTATATCTGGCTCAAAACCAGAAAAAAGTTTTAACTAATAACTATTGATCAGATTTACATTTTCTGGAGGATTAAATTCAAAAAAGTTATCTTTTAACTTTACATTGTATCCAACTTTTTTAAAAATTATTCTTATTTTTTCGCCTGTGGAATTAACAAAGAAGAACTCTTTTATCTCTCCTGTATGGAGATTTACAATTAAGGTAATTTTTTCTACTTGAGTGTCATTAAATGCAGGGAGAAACGAGATTTTCCAATAGTCTTTATCCATAACTTTAAAGCTCTCAAGTTTGAGATCAGTTTTGATATTTCCTCTTCCACTCATAAATCCTAAAGCCAGTCGTGAAGAAATGGCTCTTCCTGAAGGATAGACAAAAGCCTGTTTTTCTTCTGGATAGTAAATAAAAATTTTATTTCCATCAGAGATAATTAAAAATTTTTCAGGGCTTTGATATTCCCAGCGAAATTTTCCAGGTTTTTTAATCCAGAGTTTTCCTTTACGGACTTCCTTGCCTCCATTGGGAAAATAAGTTTCCTGGATAAATTCAGCCTCCAGGGTTTGAATACTTTCATAAAATTTCTGAATTTTGTCTAAAGCTTTTTTTATATTTTGAGCATATAATTTAAACGGGCTTGCGAGGACCCAGAACAGGACGAGGACGAACACCATCACTCGGACCAACAATTCCTTCCTCCTCCATGCGTTCTACTAATCTTGCAGCTCTATTATAACCTATTCTAAGCTTTCTTTGAAGCATGGAAACAGAAATTTTGCCATATTGATAGGCAATTTTTAAAGCAGCTTCATAAAGCTCGTCATCTTCATTCATTGGTTCTTCTGAAAAATCTTCTTTTTCTTCTTCAAAAGCTTCTAAATTTGCTAAATAATCAGGTTTTCCTAAGGACTTTAAATAATTTACAATATGCTTTACCTCTTTTTCTGAAACATAGGGACCATGGAATCTTTCCAGATAAGAGGCTCCAGGAGGCATAAATAACATGTCTCCTGCTCCAAGAAGTTTTTCTGCTCCCTGAGTATCAAGAATAGTGCGAGAATCAACCTTAGAGGTTACCTGAAAGGAAATACGGGCAGGGAAGTTTACTTTAATAAGACCTGTAATTACATCCACAGAAGGTCTCTGAGTTGCTACCAGAAGATGTATTCCTGCTGCTCTTGCCATTTGAGCAAGTCTTGTAAGGAGTGTTTCTACTTCCTTGGAAGATACTACCATCAAATCTGCAAGCTCATCAATAATCATCACAATATAAGGCATCTTTTCCTCAAATTGATCATTATAAGATTCTAAATTTCTTGTCCCCACTTCTTCAAATAAACTATACCTTCTTTCCATTTCGTTTACTAACCACCTCAAAGCTTTGGTTGCCATTTTAGGCTCCAGAACAACAGGATGCAATAAATAAGGAATTTCGTCATAAACAGAAAGCTCAATCCTTTTAGGATCTATCATTAAAAATCTTACTTGTTCAGGAGTGTTTTTATAAATTAAACTTAAAATAACACAATGTAAAAAAATACTCTTTCCAGAACCTGTGCTTCCTGCAATTAAAAGATGAGGCATTTTTCTTAAATCCGTAACCACAGGATTACCTGAAATATCTTTTCCAAGAGCTATGGTTAAAGGAGAGGAAGATTTTTGAAAAACAGAGCTTTGCAGAATTTCTTTAAGATAAACCCATTCCCTTTGAGGATTGGAGATTTCTATACCAATTACATTTTTTCCAGGAATAGGAGCTACAATTCTTACACTTTTGGCAGAAAGACCAAGGGCAAGATCATCCACCAGGCTTTGAATTTTACTAATCTTTATTCCAGGAGCAGGTTTAAATTCAAAAGTGGTAATTACAGGACCTGGAGAAATACTTACTACCTCTCCTTCAATTCCAAATTCCTTTAGCTTGGACACCAAGAGTAAAGCTCTTTCCTTAAGTTCTTCAGGTCTCACTTTATAAGAAAAAGGAGGAGGATCATCAAGAAGCTCTATAGGAGGAGGTAGTTTTTTTGGTATTTCAGGAGGAGGAACTTTGGAGTTATCTTTTTCCTGAGTTTTTTC
>CAZQIW010000058.1:4047-9104 GCA_964593845.1 uncultured Thermodesulfatator sp.
TTTTTCCTGAGTTTTTTCAATGGAAGGATTTTTTTCTGTTACTTTTTTAAATACTTCTTCTGGTTCAATAATCTTTCCTTTCTTAGAAGAGGTTTGTTCTAAAACCTCCTTTTCTTTTTTCTTCTTTTTAAAAAACAGTAACTTAAACTTAAAGCTATCAAATCCTATAAAAAAAGCAGAGACAAAAAGAAAAAGAATAAAAAGAAAAAAACCTGGAAGCCCGAGAAGGGAAATAATAACAGAAGATAATTCTCCTACTAATCCTCCATTTAAAGGAAATTTACTAAAAAGATATTGGTTTTTTATTTCTAAGGTTTGAGCAAAATAAGAGAAAATAAAGCAAAAAGAAATTAAAATTAAAGCTAAACTACAGAAAATTCTTTTTAAAGATAATTTTAAAGAATGAAGAAAAAGTCCTATTAGGATAAAAGGAGGGATTAAAATTGCAATAAATCCGAAAAAAAAATAGGTTAAAGATGAAAGATAAGCTCCAATTATCCCTCCCCAGTTTTTAACTTTTTCTGCTCCAAGAACACCTATTCCAGGATCATAGGGATGAAAAGAATATATAGAAATCGCCAGAAAAAAGCCAATTAGTGTAATAAAAAAATAAAAAAAATACCTTTTTTCAAGTTTTAGCATAAAATAACAATCGTTTAACAATTATTGCTATTTACTAATTATTGCAAGAAAAAAATAAAGGTTGACTTTAATTCAAATTTATATATATCAAATTATATATCAATTATAAAAGTAAGCAACTTAAAAAGTTGTCAATTTTTATATAGCGCGGGGGAGAACATGGTGAAATATAAAGTGGCATTTATAAATGTGGAGAAGAAAAGTTGGGAAATAAAGGAATATCCTATACCTCCATATTCTGGAGCTGTGGATATAGGATTGAAAATTCATATGGAAGAGGTAGAAAGCTGGAAAACAGGGGTTTTTAGTCCAGAAAATGTGTTATTTATAGGGACAGGTCCTTTTGCAGGGGGTAAGATTTTTGGAACTCATAGAATGGTTGCAGTTTTTAGAAGCCCTGAAAGTGGAGGGCTTCATATTTCAGAAATAGGAGGAGTGGGTTATAAATTTATAAAATCTGGACTTCACGGAGTGGTAATCTTTGGGAAAAGTGCAGTTCCAGTGTTAATTTTTATTAAGGGAAAAGAAGAAAAAATAAAAATCAATTTTCAAGAAATCTCTTTTGAAAAACTTAAAGAAATTTATGCAGGGTATAAAAATTATGCTGGAGTATATGCTTTAACTCAATGGTTGCTTGAGAATTATTCTAACTTTTTTCTGGAAAACAATGCCAGATCAATTGTAGTTGGTCCTGGTGCTTGGCAGACCAGAATGGGAGCTCTTGTATCCTTAGATATAAATCCACAAGGAAAAACTCTTATTGTAGGAAGTGAAGATTTTGCAGGAAGAGGAGGAGGTGGATCAGTTCTTGCTCAAGCTCATAATGTAGCAGGAATTATTGCTGGGGGAAGAGCCAAGGTAAATCTGCCAGAAGAGTTTTTAAGCATTAAAAAGTTTAATGAATTTTTTAAAAAAATTTCTGGAAGGGACTTTTTAAAGGCTGTAAACAGTAGCACTATAAAGTATAGGTTTGATCCTAAAATTGGAACTGGTGGAACTTTTGGTTCCAATTATCCCCATTATAGAGAGTGGCTTCTTACTTTTTGCTATAATAGTATTTATCTTAAAAAAGAATTTAGAAAAAAGATAGCAGAGTTTATATTAAGAAAGTATTGGACTCCTTTTAAAGAAGAAACTATTGAAAAGAGTAAGTCTTGGAAAACTTGTGGAGAACCTTGTCCTATAGCTTGTAAAAAGATATGGAGAAACAAAAAAGTGGATTATGAGCCATTTCAGGGAATAGGTCCTTTAATAGGAGTGTTTAATTTAGAGCTTGCCAGCCAGATAGTGGATAGTATGGATAAAGCCGGGCTTGATGCTATAGCAACTGGACATGTAATAATTTTTGTACTGGAAGCAGTTAATAAAGGTTTGCTAAAACCTGAAGAAGTTGGAATTTCTCAAACACCTGAGTTAGATCCATTCGCTTTAAATCCTGAAAAATGGGAAATAAATGGAAAACTTGCCTTGGAGATTATTGAAAATCTTCTTGAAAAAAAGACAGAGGTTTTAAGGTTGATTGCTGAAGAGGGATTAAGAAAAACGGTAAAGTATTTAGACCAAAGGTTTGAAGATAGGATAGAAAAGATAGGGAATACTTTTAGAGATATAGCTATTTATCAACCTTATGGAGAAGATGGTTATATGACGCCGAATTTTTATTGGACTAAAGGATTTATTATTCCTATATTTGTTACAGGTAAATACTGGACAGAATATTCCTTAATTTTTGAAAATCCAGAAGAATTTGCTAAACATGTTTATGAAAGAATTGTAAAAGAGCTGGGTATTTCTAACAGTGGTTTTTGCAGATTTCATAGAGGATGGGTGGAGAATTTTTTAGAAGAAATTTACAAGCTTTTGGGTATGGAAGAATATAATGAAAAGATAAAAGAGCTTTATAAAAAAATAGCTTTATACAATATAAAAGCAGGAGCAATTCCTCAACCTTTAGAAGGAGAAAAAGCTATAGATATGTTTCATTCTCTTGCTGAAGAATTGAATGTGCATACCTGGGTAAGTAAATTTTTAAAGAATAAAAAAAGAGCATATCAAGAGTGGTTTGAGAGATTTTATATCACTTATATCAGATATGTGGGATTAAATCTGGAACAGATTTAAGATTTTAAAAAAATCGCAAAAAATTGAAAGAAAAATTAAAAAAGTTTATAAACAATTTTAATTAATCTTTTTCTTTAAAAATTAATAATAATTTTTCAAGATTTTAATACTTGTCTTTTTTCACAAAAAAGTATAAGATAAATATTACGAAATTTTATTAAAGGAGGGTTACCATGTTTAAATTTGATGAATTGAGCAGACGAGATTTTCTTAAAATATGTACTATTGTAACAGCCAGTATGGGGCTTCCTTTTTCGATGGTAGATAAAGTTACAGCAGCTTTAGAAAAGGGTCCTAAACCGGTGGTTATATGGCTTCATTTTATGGAATGCACTGGTTGCACAGAATCTCTTTTAAGGGCATCTCATCCGCCTTTAGCGAGGTTTTTGCTTGATATAGTGGATCTGGAGTATCATGAGACACTTATGCCTGCTGCAGGAAAGCAGGCTGAAGAAGTTTTGCACGAGGCTATGAAAAAATACAGAGGGCAGTATATTTGTGTAGTAGAAGGAGCTGTTTCCACTAAAGATGGCGGAATTTATTGTAAAATAGGAGGAAAACCAGCTATTGAGATTTTAAAAGAGGTAGCCAGGGATGCCAAGTTGGTAATTGCTTATGGAACCTGTGCAGCTTTTGGAGGAGTCCAGGCTGCTAAACCTAATCCAACTGGAGCAGTAGGAACAGGAGAGGTAATTGGAACCAATAAGCTTATAAATATTCCTGGGTGTCCTCCTAATCCTTACAACCTTCTTGCTACAGTAAGCTATATTTTAACCCTTGGGAAACTTCCTGAACTTGATGATTTAAGAAGACCTAAGTTCGCTTATGGAAGACTTATTCACGACCACTGTGAGAGAAGACCCCACTTTGATGAAGGAAGATTTGCTGAAAAATTTGGAGATGAAGGTCATAGAAAAGGATATTGCCTTTACAAACTTGGTTGTAAAGGACCTATTACTCACTCTAACTGTTCTGTGCTCAAATTCTGTGATATAGGAGCCTGGCCTGTTGGTGCAGGACATCCTTGTATGGGTTGCACAGAACCCAATTTCTGGGACGAAATGAAATTTTATAAACCTATTATGGACATGGAGTAAAAAATTATAAAGAAAACTAAAAGGAGGTAAAAATATGGCTCAGAGAATCACAGTAGATCCACTTACAAGAATTGAAGGACACCTTAGAATAGATGTAGAAGTAGATGGAGGCAAGGTAATTAATGCCTGGTCTTCTGCTCAGATGTGGAGAGGTATAGAAGTTATTTTAAAAGGAAGGGATCCAAGAGTAGCTTGGATGTTTACTCAAAGAATTTGCGGTGTTTGCACCACGGTTCATGCTATAGCTTCTGTAAGAGCTGTGGAAAATGCTCTTGGTATGGAAATTCCTCTTAATGCTCAGTATGTGAGAAATCTTATTCTTTGTGCTCATGGAATGCAAGACCATATAGTGCATTTCTATCATCTTTCTGCTCTTGACTGGGTAGATATTATTTCAGCTTTAAAAGCCGATCCTAAAAAAACTGCTGAACTTGCTCAAAAGATTTCTGACTGGAAAGGTAATAGTGTAACCTATTTTAAACAGGTAAAAGAAAAGCTCCAAAAATTTGTAGAAAGAGGACAGATTGGTCCTTTTACTAATGGTTACTGGGGTCATCCTCAGATGAAGCTTCCTCCAGAGGTTAATTTATTAGCTGTAGCTCATTATCTTACAGCTCTTGACTATCAGATGGATGCCTGTAAGGTGGTGGCTATTTTTGGTGGAAAGAACCCCCATATTCAGACAGTTGTAGTTGGAGGAGTTGGTTTAGCTATTAATCCTGATAATGAAGCTACCTTAAATATGGAAAGACTTGATCTCGCTCGTGAATTACTTTTAAGGGTGAAAGATTTTGTTCAGAAAGTTTATCTTAATGATGTTATTGCTATTGGTTGTTTATATAAAGACTGGTTTAAGATTGGAAGCGGAGTAGTTAATTACTTAGCTGTTCCTGATCTTCCACTTGATACTAAAGGAACCCAGTTTGATCTTCCTGGAGGAACTATTTTTAATGGAGACCTTTCTACTTATCATCCCATTAAGAGCTTTAATGATCCTTACTTTAAAAACAATGTTACAGAGACAGTGGCTCATTCCTGGTATGAGGATACTGGTCCAAGACATCCCTGGAATGGTGAAACAGTTCCTAATTATACTGATTTTGATCCTAATGGTAAGTATAGCTGGTCTAAGGCTCCTCGTTTTAAAGGAGAGCCAATGCAGGTTGGTCCATTAGCTCAGGTGCTTATGGGTATTGC
>CAZQIW010000059.1:0-8943 GCA_964593845.1 uncultured Thermodesulfatator sp.
CTTCAGAGTTTAAATGGATTTTTACTTTATAGGTTAAAAATTGAGACTTAAAAAGGATTTTTCCCTCTACTTCTTTTAAAAGAGCTTCCAGAAATCCCTTTAAATCTCCCTGTAAAACTATATCCAGATCTTTAATAAACTCCTTTTTCCATCTAGGATTTTTCAAAAAGTAAAGATAATCTCTAACCACCCCTCCCACAAAATAAAGAAATTCCCCTCTTTTTTTGGCAAGCTCCTGCACTTTATAAATAAATTCTTTAATTCTTTGGTCAAAAGAAAGAAAGTTAAAAAAGTCTTCCAGATCTACTTTATAAAGCTTAGGCTCTGGGATGGAACTTTTCATAAACTTCCCTGAGTTTTTTATAATCCAGATGAGTATAAATCTGAGTAGTTGAGAGACTACTGTGTCCAAGCATCATTTGAAGTGCTCTAAGATCTGCACCACCCTGTAAAAGATGTGTAGCAAAAGAGTGCCTTATAACATGAGGAGAAACCTTATCTTCAAGCCCACACTTTTTGGCATATTCCTTTATGATCTGCCAGAACCTCTGCCTTGTAAGAGGAGCACCTCTTCTATTTAAAAATACAAAATCCTTGCTTTTTGCACTTAAAAACTTTGGGCGAATACTTTCTAAATAGGTTTTTAAAAAGTTCAAAGCATAATCTCCAATAGGGACTATTCTTTCCTTTGAGCCTTTTCCTAAAACCCTCAGCAATCCGAGTTCCAGGTTTAAATTCTCCAGTTTAAGACTTACCAGTTCTGAAACTCTAACTCCTGTAGCATAAAGCACCTCAAGCATGGTTCTGTCTCTATACCCAAGAGCTGTGTTTAAATCTGGGGCTGAGAGAAGTTTTTCTACCTCTTCAAGACTTAAAACCTTGGGCAATCTAAAGGGAAGCTTAGGAGATTCTAATAAATAAATAAAATCTACCTCTATCCCTTTTTCTATCTGCAAAAACTTAAAAAAGCTTCTTAAACTGGAAAGCCTTCTTGCTATGCTAAAAGGATTATAACCTCTTTTCTTTAAATCCTCTAAATACTCCCTTAAATCTTTTATATCTCTCCAATCTTTATACCCCTGTTTTTCACAATAAGAAATAAAATCTTTCAGATCTGAACCATAAGAGAGAAGGGTATTATAAGAATAGTTTTTAACAGTAGCAAGGTATCCCAGAAATTCTTCCACCAGCTCGTTCATTTACAGTGACAGTTCCTTTAAGACCCTTTCTACTTTAAAACCTATGGTTTCGTCCTTAGAAGTCAATGCTATGGTTTTAAGCTTGGAAATAATGCCCTGTTTTTCTGAAATGCTTCTATTAGGAAAGTCCTCTTTTAACTTTTCCAGGGCTGAAAGCACAAGGTTTTTATCGTCAAGATCCAGAAAAAGAATAAGTGTCCTCCAGTCATCTGGAATTCCATACTTTTCTACAAATTCTTTCGCAAGCTTTTTAAAATTTCTGGTTCCATAGTTTTTGTGAAGATTTTCAAGAAAAGCCTGCTTTTCAACATCTTCTTTATTTGCAAAAAGTTTTTCCAGCTCTTTCAAATATCTTTCCTTAGCTTTTGGATCTTCTTTATAGGCAAATTTCCCTGCTCTCTCCATTTTTTTCCTTATCTTACTAAATCCACTCTGATCCTTTAATTTGTCAATTTCTCTCCACGATAATCTTCTTCTTTCATCATCTCTTGCCATCAAAACCTCCCCCTACAATTTACTTGATAAAATTCCCTTTCAGGAAGCATTACAGCTGTAAGTTTTCCACCATATACACATCCTGTATCAATACCAATTCTATCCTCTTTAACAAAAGGCTCGTTAAAAGGAGTGTGTCCAAATACTACAGTTTTTGGAAATCTTACCTCAGCATTATAAAAACTGCCTCTTATCCAGAGAAAATCATCCTCTGTTTGCTCCTCCAAGGACTTTTCAGGATTAATCCCACCGTGCACAAAAATATAATCCTCAGTTTCATAATAAAGTCTGAGTTCTTTTAAAAATTGCAGGTGCTCACCAGGAATCTCCAAATATCCATTTTTATAATAAGAACGCAAAGTCGCATCTCCACCATTATAAAGAAAAGTGCTTATCTCTTTTCCTTTAAGAAAGTTTTCAAACATCTGCTCATGATTCCCTTTAAGAGTAATTATACTTTCTGGATAGGCTTTTTTTAACTCTATAATTTTTTCTATAACCCCCTTAGGATCAGGTCCTCTATCTATATAATCTCCGAGAAATATTATTAAATCCCTTTCCCAATCCACAGGAAGTATCTCCAGAAGAGCTTCCAGGGCATCTTTGCAGCCGTGAATATCCCCAATAGCAAAAATTCTCCTTCTTATTTTTTTACTCCCAGAACCTTGCCCTTCTATCATCCAGTCTTTTAAGACCATATTTATAAGCCAAGCTCAAGGCTCTTTCCCATTCTTCCCGAGTTATTTTTCTATCAAGAGGAGGATACTTCCAGGCATCTCCACAGGGTCTATACTGATCCATAAGGTTAAAATAGGTATTTTCTGAAATTTCTTCTCCTATAAATTTAATCACTTTTTCTGTCTGGGAAAGATCTTCTGGTAAAACAAGATGCCTTACAATCAATCCCTTTTTAGCAATACCATCTTCCACAATTAAATCTCCCACCTGTCTGTGCATCTCCTTTACTGCTTCTTTCACTACTGTAGAATAATTTTTTACCTTTGAAAGTCTTAAACCCACTTCATCATCCATATACTTTATATCAGGCATATAAATATCCACAATTCCCTCAAGAAGCTTTAAGGTTTCTACAGACTCATAACCACCGCAATTATAAACAATAGGCAGGTTTAATCCCTTTTCAGCAGCTATTTTAATAGCCTTTACAATAAAAGGAATCTGATGGGTTGGAGTTACCAAGTTAATATTATGGCAACCCCAGACCTGCAAAATTAACATAATTTTCGCAAGATCCTCTACTCTTATTACATCTCCTTCTCCTAAATGGCTGATCTCCCAGTTCTGACAATAAACACATGCCATATTGCAATAAGTAAAAAAGATAGCTCCAGAACCATTCTCTCCTACTAAAGGTCTCTCCTCTCCAAAATGAGGACCATAGCTTGCAACTACTGGTCTATCTGCTACCTGACAGAAGCCCTTTTCTCCTTTTAACCGATTAACCCCGCACTCATTAGGACAAAGCGTGCAAGAGGCAAGCTTTTCGTAAAGAGCTTCTATCCTTTTATCTATTTCTCCTGTTTCTACAAGTTTTAAATAAGAAGGATATTCTCTCATAAAAGCTCAAACCAGTGTTTTATTTGAGGTGGTCCTTTTAAAAGCACTTTAAAGTTTAAATAACAACCTGTGCAAAAAGTAGCCAAAATATTTATTTTTTCTAAATTCCTAAACCACTCCTTTTTGTATTTCTCCTGAAAACCTTTTAACCACAGAAAAGCTTTAGGAGAACCACAGCAAAACTTTTTTACCTCTAATTTATTTTTTACCAGATTAAAATCTTCTGTCAAGTGGCAAGAAAGATGAAAAAGAGTGTTACTTTTCTGAGATTGCTCCCTGAGTTTTTCCATTTCCTCAGGAGCAACTTCAATAAAATAGTTATAGGCTGATGTTACCCTCTCTGCAAGTCTCTTAAACCTTTCCTCATAGACAGACCCTTTAAACACCTTAGGATAGACTTTTTTAAATATCCACAAACATGTAGCACAAAATATTAGAATAGGTCCTTTAGTTTTCTCTAAAATCTCCAAGTTTTTTAAAGCTTTTTCTTTTAGTAAGGAAAGATATCCAAGATTTAAAAATATAGCTCCACAGCAATCCACCTCTTCAGGCATAGTTGCTTTTATTTTAACTCTTTCTAAGAGTTCTCTTACTTTCTCCAGAACCTCTGGATAAAGGTATTTCAATCCGCAGGAATAGTATATAGTAATTTCTCCCTCCTGAGAAAAAGCCTGTTTAGTCTTTTCTGAAACTCTTTTTTCTTTTAAAGGTAAAAGGTGAAGCCAGTTATTGAGCTCTAAAAAAGTTTTTAAAGGATTCCCTGCAAGTTTTTTTAAAAGTTCCTTAGAAATAGAGTTCTCTTTTTTTTCTTTTAGAATTTCTATATAAGCTTCAGGAAAGCTTACTCCATTAGGGCAGGTATTTTCACATCTTCCACATAAAAGACAGAAATAAAAGGTTTCGTGAAATTGGTTCTTAAGGGTTAAAAAGATCCTTCCTCTGGGAGAAAAAAGTTCACTTTTATAAACCTGATAAGAAGGGCAAACAGGAACGCACTTTCCACAACGGGTGCAAAATTTAAGAATTTCTTTTATCTCTTCTGTTAGCATTATTTTCCACTAAAAAGTTATACCACCAGGAACACCATTCTGTATTTAAAATGGCTTCCACCAGCTTTTTTGCCAGTGGAGTTATAAGTCTTGGTCTGGCATACTCTATCCACTTTTCTGCATAAGGATTGTTTAAATCTTTTTGCTCTTTAAGCTGAATAATAAGGTCTATTACATCTGCATCATGCACCAGTTTGGCTTCAATCGTTTTAAGTTCTCTATATTCTTTCCAGAGAGCTAAAACTTCTTCTTTTAAAAAAGTTCCTTTAAAGGCATCTTCTAAAGCTCTTTTTTCATCTGCCTGATCATATATTTTATTTAGTGCATTAAAATCACCTGTGCGAGCCTCACAAAAATCATGAAGTAAAGCCATCTTTAAAACTTTCTCCTTATCAACTTCACCCTCATAAAGTTCTGAAAGAATCCAGGCACAAAAACTCACCCCAAAGGAATGGGAGGCTACATTCTCCCTTCCTGTGCCTAAGTAACTATACCCTGTTCTTTCTATCCTCTTTAGTAATGCTGCCTCAAAAAGAAGATCTGCATACTTACCAAGATCCTTCATACCTCTTAGCTAAATAAGCCGAGATTTTAAATATAATTTTTGCTGCTATATATTCAGTAATGGGATTTACAGGATCAGGCTTAACCTCAACTAAATCCATCCCTATTAAATTATATTTAACTACCAGTTTAAGAATTTGCAAAAGTTCCTCCCAGGTTAATCCCCCTGGTTCTGGAGTGCCAACCCCAGGAGCAATAGAAGGATCAAGCACATCCATATCCAGAGAGAGATATACCTCTCCTTCCTTTACAAATTCTTCTATTTTATTTAAAGCAAGCTCGGGATTAGCTTTAAAATCTCTTGCCCATATCACAGGATAATTTTCTGAAGTAATAAATTCATATTCCTCCTTACAAATGCTTCTAATTCCTACACTTAAAACAGGAATTCCCATCTCATATACTCTTCTCATTACTGTGGCATGATTTACTTTAGTATTATTATATTCATCTCTCAAATCTAAATGGGCATCCAAATGTAAAATTTTTAATTCTTTATAGTTTTCTCTTAAAGCTCTTATACTTCCAAGAGTAACAGTATGTTCCCCTCCTATTACTAC
Organism: uncultured Thermodesulfatator sp.; assembly: GCA_964593845.1. Lineage (GTDB taxonomy): Bacteria > Desulfobacterota > Thermodesulfobacteria > Thermodesulfobacteriales > Thermodesulfobacteriaceae > Thermodesulfobacterium. The sequence goes on from CAZQIW010000059.1 coordinate 5,446, forward strand.
GGGAAATCTTTTTAAACTCAGAGCATTTCTAACAGTGGAAGTAATTTCTTTTAAGGCAAGTTCCATATCAAAAGGAAGCTCAGGCACAGGATAGGTAAAAAAACCAAGTTCCTCTGAAGGATCTAAAAATACTTCGTCGTCAAAAAATTCCATATTAATACTTACTTTAAGAATCTCTACAGGAGCTTCTTTAGTGCCCTTTTTCCAGGAGGTGGTAAGATCTAAAGGAGCTGGAATAAGGGCTACCCGTGCCTGAGGATGGTCGGGTAGCCCTAAAAAGGTAAGCTTCATTTTTCTTTATAAAATGAGATCTTTTCTTTCCATACGAATAAAGTTTTCAACAGCTCTAATGGAACGAGGGAATTCTAAACCTCTATCAAAGAACTTGATCTCACTCTTTTTAATCTCAAAAATTCTGGTAATATCAGCAATAGCCTTATCAGCATTGAAAGGCTTGCAGGAAAAAACATCTACACTTAAGTAAAGTTTTTCAGGAAATGTATGAATACTAATATGGCTTTCTGCAATAATTACAAATCCAGAAATTCCCCAATCTTCGGGAACAGGAGCATAATATTTAAAAACATAAGGGGGCATTATTTCGGTCATCTCTATCTCTTCAGGATATTTACTTAAAAAGTTGTAAATAAAATCCAGATCCATAAGCTTCTCACGATTAGCTCCATATCCATCAATAATGAGGTGCTGACCAAAACCATACTCAAACTTTTCTGTGTTTTTCATTTTTTCATCCCCCCTTGAAAAAGATGATTTAAAGAACGGCTTTTAAAATATATCTAAAAATTTTTTTGTCAAGATTTTTTCGGAAAAATTTTGTAAAAATTTTAATTATCTGAAATTACTTTTACAAAATCCCTGAAATTTATCCTTTTATAATTTGTTTTCTTGTTTTTTTACCCGATTACTTAGTTTTAGCCACAAAAACTCCATCCCATTCTTCTGGAGGATGTTCTAAAAGTTCTTTACATCGCTCTCCCATTACCTGAGCTGGGGGAAATTTTAAAGAAGAAAATAATTTTTGAGCCTTAACAAAGTTTCCTTTACGATAAAAAACCAAAGCCTCTTCGTAAACTTTTTTAATATCCATATTATCCTTAGTAGCAGAAAGTAATGTAAAAATTTTAACCGGTTTTAGTTTACCCTTAACCCTTACTAAATCAAGGTCAACAGGAATAAAAGGCAGACCCTTAAAATTTACTTTTTCATAAGTAAACTCAGAAAAAAGAATATTGGTCTTATAAACTTTATTTAAACCTTCAAGCCTTGAGGCTAAATTAACGGTATCTCCAATAGCTGTATAATCAAATCGTTTTTCAGAACCCATGTTACCTACTACTACAGGACCAGTGTTAATACCTACTCCTATATTTATTTGGAAACCAAATCGGTTTTGAAAAAGTGTATTAATTTCTTTAAGTTTTTCCAGCATTTCATAGGCAGTAATTAAGGCTTTTTGAGGGTGATTTTCCACATCTAAAGGAGCATTCCATAAAGCCATTATAGCATCACCTATGTATTTATCCAGAGTTCCTTCGTTTTTAAGGATTAATTCTGTCATTGGAGTAAGATAAAGATTTAATACTTCTACCAAAACTTCTGGAGCAAGTTTTTCAGACATTGAAGTAAAACCACGAATATCTGAAAAAAGCACTGTTATTTCTTTTTTCTCACCTCCAAGTTTAAGACAGTCAGGATCTTTAATAATAACCTGAAGAAGTTTATCCGAAAGATAAGTTCCAAAAGCTGATTTCAAAAAACGGGCTTGCTGGGACTTTAATAAAGAAGTATAAGTTTCAACAGCAAGACCTAAAAGGATTATATTAAGCCCTGGAAAAAAAATATCAAGTTTAAAAGAAAAAAATTTATAGAAAAAAATGCCCCCTCCTATTAAAATAACTATAAGTAAAAAATACCCAATAGCTCTAAGATAAGGAGATTCTACTACACGAAAAATAATTGCAACTGAAAAAGCTGTAAGCAATATTAAAAAAGCATCAAAAAATTTGGAAGATTTTAAAAGCTCACCATTTAAAAAATTAGAAATAAAAGTAAGATGTAAGAGTGGTCCTGGAATTTGTCCTATAGGAGTTGCTCTAATATCAGTAACTCCAGCTTCAGAAATACCTACTACTACTATTTTGTCTTTAAAAAATGAACTCGGAACCTTTCCATCAAAAACATCTGCAAAAGAAATCATGTGAGGTTTATAAGCTTCGTAAGAGTAAAAGTTTAGAGGCACCATGTGGGTGCTATCTATAGGAAGTTTAGTATCTCCTATAAAAAACTCTCCTTTTTCTGTAATTCTTGCCTCCTGATTAAGAGCTATTCTAAGCCCCTGAATACCTATGGAAGGATAAAAATCTCCTTCATAAATAAAACCTAAGGGATAATGACGAAAAATATTATCTTTATCAGCTTTAGCATTAAAAATTCCCACTAAAGCACAGCTTTCAGTTACAGGTAAAATATTAGGTTCTACATATTTAGCAACTTCAAAAGGGAGAATATCAGGAACACGAAATAAAGCAGAATCACTCATAATATCTATTATTTCTTCTGGAATTTTTTGAGTGGATTTTAATCGCACAAAGAAACCACAAACTACATTTCCCATGTTTTCTATGGTTTGAGCAAGAAAAGTATCTGATTGAGGATCAGTTTCTTCGGAAAATACTATATCAAGAATAACTACACGAGCCTGAGATAAACGAGAAAGCCCTTTAGCAAAAATTTTCCTGTCCCAGGGCCACCTGCCAAAGCGATTTACACTTTTTTCATCTACAACAACTAAAACTACTTTTTCATTTACAGCACGAGTATTTAACTTAAAATAAAGATCATTAGCCCGTAAAGAAAAAGAATAAAAAGGTTCTATTTCGCAAAGTTTGAAAAGTAAAACCCCTGCAGTTAAAATAAAAAATATGAGAACAAAAATATATTTTGTTTTATTTTTAAATAAATATTTTACCAATATCCATCCCTTTGTAGGGGAGGGTTTTACACCCTCCCGTAATCTCTCCTTCTGTAGGGGAGGGCTTTATGCCCTCCCGTAATGTAACGGCGGGGTTTACCCCGCCTGATAACCACATACAATAAAATGTAGCGGCGGGGTTTATCCCCGCCTACCTTACATTTCTTCTGTAGGGGAGGGTTTTACACCCTCCCGTTTTTTTCGGGCGGGAGTAAATCCCGCCCCTACATTACATTTTTTTGTAGAGAAGGGCTTTATGCCCTCCCGCAATATTACCATCTTATAGCGAAATTAAAAAGATACCGTCTGTTTTCTGACTGCCCTGCAGCACCTCCTATTTCTTCAGCATAACTTACAAACTGTCCATAAAATATTAAAAATCTTAAACCAATTCCATAAGCAGGATATCCCTGATAAAAGCCCCCTCTCAAAGCCAGCATAAGAATAGGATGGTCTATAAGTTTAATTTCCCCACCCACATACAGTCTCTTACCCCAATCTTTATC
>CAZQIW010000060.1:0-8922 GCA_964593845.1 uncultured Thermodesulfatator sp.
TAAGAAAATCCTTTAAAGAAGAATCAGGAATAGCTTCTAAGAGTTTATTAACCTCTAAAGCCTGGGCAAGTAAAAAGTCTCCTATGGTTTCAGAGATTGAATGATTTATATTAAGATTGGGTAAGTTTTCAAGCACTCTGGAACTTTCTTCAAGTTTTTGATAAATGAGATTGAGTTTTTCATTTAAAGACTTTTGAAAAAATTCCTGAAGTTCAAGCTCTTTAAGGGCTATTTTAAAATAATTTTCAAAAGCATTAGAAGAAGGTTTATTTATAGTTTGGGATTGTGGGATAAAATTTAATTGTTCTAAGCTTTTAGAATCTATTTTCATAAAAAAACCTCCTATTACCTAATTTTAATAATCTTATCGGAAAAAATCAAGTAAAAATTAGTGTATTTTTTAATTTAACTTGTAATTTTTCCCTTGATAAAGCCCTTTTTCACTCATCAATTTTCTTATAAGATTAATAACTTCCATTTTTTTGGCTACCCATAGAGGAGCTAAGATATCCTCTGGTCTTGCTTCTGAGCAGAGTCTGTGAATTACAGTTTCTGAAGGAAGATAAGTAAGGGCTTCAGCCACAAGGTCAGCATAGAATTCCATTTCTAAAGGTGTATATCTTCCACTCAGGTATAGCTCTTCCATTTTAGAGCCTTTTACTATGTAGAGAGCATGAAATTTAATCCCATCTACTTTAAGTTTTGCCAGGGTCTTTACGGTTTCAAGCATCATCTCTCGCGTTTCTCCAGGAAGCCCAAAGATAATGTGCACTACCACAGGAATTCCATTTTCTTTAAGAAGATAATAAGCTTCCAAAAAGTCCTCAAAGGTGTGTCCTCTATTAATCAATTCTAAGGTCTGATTATAAATACTTTGAAGCCCAAGCTCAATCCACAAAAAAAATCCTTTCTCCTGATAGGACTTTAAAAGATTAATTACTTCTTTGTTTATGCAATCTGGACGAGTTCCAATAGCTAATCCTACTATAGAAGGATCTATATAGACCACATCATAAATTTTTTTCAAGGTTTCTATTGGAGCATAAGTATTGCAGAAGGACTGAAAATAAGCTATAAACTTGTTAAACTTTTTCTTTTTAAAAATTTCTAAGAAAAATTTAATCTGTTCTTCTAAAGATTTTCCTTCTTTATAAAGACCTGTGCCAGAGCCTTTAGGATCACAATAAATACAACCTCCATAACCCTTGGTGCCATCTCTATTGGGACAGGTTAGTCCAGCATCAAGAGGGATTTTTTTTACTTTTTCTCCAAATTTAGATTTTAAAAACTCGTTTAAAGAGTAATACAATTTCTTGGAAAAATTTTTATTTTTCATAGCTTTTTATAAAATAGGCTCTAATTCAGTTTTGTCAAGTTTCATAGCTTTTAATAGATTTTTTAAAACAAAACTTGAAAGAAAGTAGTAGAACGATAAAATTAGCTTAAAAAGTTAAATTTTTGTTGTTTTTTGGAGATTGATTAGTATAATAAAAGGTGTATATAGGAGGTTGGGATAGGATGAGGGGAAAGAGAAAAATAGGTCTTTTTGTGTTTATTTTTGTTGTGTTATTAACAAGCCCATTATGGGGAAGTAATATTCAAGTAGCTCCGAGGATAAGTGATAAAGAGATTATAGAGAGGCTTACACGGCTTGAAGAAGGGCAAAAGGCTCTTAACAAGCGAATTGACGATGTTAATAAGCGGATTGACGATGTTAACAAACGAATTGATGCACTTGAGCGAAGCTTAAACAAGCGTATTGATGAAGTTGAACGAAGCTTAAACAAGCGTATTGATGAAGTTGAATGGAGCTTAAACAAGCGAATTGATGACCTGCGGGCAGAGATGAATGATCGTTTTAATACTCTTCAATGGATGCTTGGTCTTTTTATTAGCATTTCCTTAGTTATTTTAGGTTTTGTTTTAAGAATGCAGTGGCAGATGCAGAAAAGGCAGACCAGTCTTGAAACTATGCTAAAAGAACAAAAAGAAGAAATAGCGTTTCTTAAAAACCTTATAGAAAAGCTTTTGCCTCCTAAGGGAGTGTTGTAATAAATCTATAAAAAATTAAATTATACAAATGCGAACTTACTTTTTTCAGCTTATTCTTTTTGCTTTTTTCTTAGTTTAAATTTTTAGATAGAATCGCAAAAGTTAAAAATAAAAAAATTAAAAAGAGGGGAAAAATAGAATGAGATTTCTGGATAGTTTTGATGTTATTGTGATTGGAGCTGGGCATGCTGGAATAGAGGCATGTCTTGCTGCAAGCAGGATGGGGTGTAAAACCCTCCTTATTACTATTAATCTTGAGCGTATAGGAGCAATGAGTTGTAATCCCTCTATTGGAGGAATAGGAAAGGGGCATCTGGTAAAAGAAATAGATGCCCTTGGTGGAGAAATGGCATTAGCTATAGATGAAACAGGAATTCAATTTAGAAAGCTGAACACTAAAAAAGGTCCTGCTGTAAGATCCACTCGTGCACAGGCAGATAGATTTCGGTATCAGGAAAGGATGAAGAGGGTTTTAGAAAGAGCTCCTAATCTTTACATTAAACAAGGACTTGTTACAAGAATTCTTGTAAAAGATAAAAGAGTGGTTGGAATTGAGACAAAGGCAAAAGAGCAGTTTGGAGCTAAGGCAGTTATTATTGCTCCTGGAACATTTTTACACGGACTTATTCATATAGGGCTGGAACACTTTCCTGCAGGAAGAATGGGAGATCCTCCCTCTAATAGACTGGCAGAGCATTTAAGAGAACTTGGTTTTGAGCTGGGAAGATTTAAAACAGGGACCTGTCCTCGTCTTGATGCAAGAACTATAGATTACAGCAAACTGGAAATTCAGTGGGGTGATTTCCCTCCGCCTTTATTTTCTTTTAAAAATAAGAATAAAAGACCACCTTTACCTCAAGTGCCTTGTTTTATTACCTATACCACTGAAAAAACTCATGAGATTATAAGAAATGCTTTGGATCGTTCTCCTTTATTTACAGGAAAAATAAAGGGAAGGGGAGTAAGATATTGTCCTTCTATTGAAGATAAAGTTTTTCGTTTTCCTGAGAAAGAAAGACATCAAATTTTTATTGAACCTGAAGGGCTGGAAACCATAGAAGTTTATCCTAATGGCATTAGCACCAGTCTTCCTATAGATGTGCAGTGGGAGATGGTAAGAAGCATACCAGGGCTTGAAAAAGCAGAGATTTTAAGACCGGGTTATGGTATAGAACATGACTATGTAATGCCAACCCAGTTAAAACATTCCTTGGAAACAAAGCTCATTTCTGGATTATTTTTAGCAGGTCAGATTAATGGAACCACAGGCTATGAAGAAGCAGCAGCTCAGGGCTTAATAGCAGGAATAAATGCAGCTCTTTATGTAAAAGAAGAGGAACCATTAATTTTGGATCGTTCCCAGGCGTATATAGGAGTGCTTATTGATGATCTGGTTACCAAAGGCACAGATGAGCCTTACAGAATGTTTACTTCCCGTGCTGAATACCGCTTGCTTTTAAGAGAAGATAATGCAGACCTGAGACTTACTGAAATAGGTAGAAAATTAGGACTTGTGGATGATGAAAGATGGGCACTTTACTTAGATAAAAAAGAAAAACTTGAGAAAATAATGAAGTTTTTAAAAGAAACAAAAGTTTCTCCAGATCTGGTAAATGGCTATCTTCAGAGTATAGGTTCAACCCCGCTTAAAAGTGGAATAAGACTTTATGAACTTTTAAGAAGACCAGAGGTGGAAATAGAGGCTATAGCTAAGTTAATTCCAGAGCTTGAAAAGTTTTCCTCTGATATTCTTTCTGAGGTGGAGACAGAAGTAAAGTATAGCGGATATATAGAAAAACAGCTTAGAGAAGTGGAAAAGTTCAAAAAACTTGAGAATATGAAACTTCCTGAAGATTTAAATTATAATGAAATTCCTGGTTTATCAAATGAAATGAGAGAAAAGTTCAGCAGGGTAAGACCCACTTCTATAGGTCAGGCTTTAAGAATACCAGGAGTCACTCCTGCAGCTATTTCAGCTATTCAGATTTATTTGAAAAAACATTACTCCTCTTCTGGTAAAAAGTAAAAGTGCATATAGAATTAAAAATACCCAAAAGTATTCTCAAAGTTATTAAAAAGCTCCAGAAAAAGGGTTATACTACCTATCTGGTAGGTGGATGTGTAAGGGATTTACTTATGGGATTAACTCCTAAGGATTATGATATAGGAACCACAGCCACTCCAGAGGAAATTCTTAAAATTTTTCCAGCAAGAAGTCAGATTATAGGACGAAGGTTTCCTATTGTCCATGTATATTTGGGAAAAAATGGTTATGTAGAAGTAACCACTTTCAGAGGAAAGGAAGAACTGGATAGCAAAAAAAAGGATAACTATGGAACTCCTGAAGAAGATGCTTTTAGAAGGGATCTTACCATAAATGCACTTTTTTACGATATAAAAAAGCAGGAGATTATAGATTATGTGGGAGGACTTGAGGATTTAAAAAAAGGCATTGTAAGGGTGATTGGAGAACCTTCTAAGAGATTTGAGCAGGATCCAGTTAGGATGCTCAGGGCTGTAAGACATTCGGTAAGATTGGGCTTTACTATAGAAAAGAAAAGCTGGGAGGCTATTTTAAAGTGTAAACATCTTATAAAAAAAGTTCCCTGGGAAAGATTGAGAGATGAGATTTTAAAGGATCTTTCTGGATTTTGGGTTTATAGGTGGTTTCTTGCTTTAAAAGAAACTGGTTTGCTTTATGAGATTTATCCTTTTTATAGAGAACTTGAAAAAAATCCCTCTTTTGATGAGAGCTTTCTGTTTAAGATTTTGAGATACCTGGAAAAAAATGAAAAAATGGATTTAGAAATTAAGGTGGTGCTCTTTGCTTTTGCTTTTTTACCTTTAATAGAAAGACCTTATAATCCTATCTCCTTTAAAAAAACTCCTGGTTTTGAAAGGCAGGATTTGCTTAAACTTTTTTGGGCTCTATTTTTTACATTTAGGTTTCATCGGGCTCTTTTTGAAAAATCCATGGATATGCTGAGGGATAGTTATAAAATTTTATATCTAATAAAAAATAAACATCCAATTTCTAAAAAATATAAAAAGAAGCCTTATTTTGATGAAGTTTTCAGGATAGTAAGATTTCTGGAAAAAATTATAAATAAGGAGAGAAAAAATGTTAAAAAAAACAGAAGCCTATAAGTTTTTAAAACAAACAAGTTTTTCTCTAAAAAATCTTCAGCTAAGGCAGTATAGAGTGGAACCAGCTCCTCCTTTTAAAGAATATCCCTTGCAACCCAAAATCAGGCTTTCTGTAGGGAAAATAGAGGAATTCTCAGATTTATTTAATGTTCTTTTGAAAAGAAGAAGTAGCCGGGAATACACTAAATATCCTATAAGTTTAAGAGAGGTTGCTTTGTTATGCTGGGCTGCCCAGGGTATTACAGGAAAAGCTGGTCCTTATTTATTGAGAACAGCTCCTTCAGCAGGAGCTCTTTATCCTATAGAAACTTACTTAGCTGTAAACTTTAGTTCAGATCTTCCTCCTGGTATTTATCATTTGGAGGTTAAAGATTTTACGCTGGCTCTGTTAAAGGAAGGCTATGTAGGAGATATTTTAAGTGAGCTTGCCTTAGGGCAAACCTTTTTTTCTACTGCAAGTGTAGTTTTTATCTGGTCAGCAGTTTTTAGAAGAACTATTTCAAAATATGGAGATAGAGGGCTAAGGTATATTTTTATGGATGTAGCTCATATTTGTGAGAATTTGCTTCTTGCCTGTGAAGCACTTGGATTAAAAGCTTGCCCTGTAGGTGCTTTTTTTGATGAGGAATTAAACGAATTTCTGCAGCTTGACGGAGAAGAGGAGAGTGTAATTTATACGGCTACAGTAGGAAAGTAAATTTACCATTCTTCTTTTATTTTTGCTTTTTTCTTTTGATACTTTTTCCAAGGTTTTTCTTTTTTCTTTCCATGGGTAATTTTTCTAAAAGGTAAGGCAGTATCCTCTTCCTGAGTTTCTAAAAAAGAAGGTTCAGTAAAAGGAATTACTGGATAGGGACGGGCTGGTGGAGCTTCTTCTTTGGGTCCATATTTTCTTAAGAATTTCTGATCTATAGCAGGTCCTTTTAAGGCTTTATAGGGTAAACTTTTTACAAGAAAAATTTCCTCCCCAAACTTTAAAATTTCGGTTTTTTCTATTTTTTTAGGAATTACTTCTATTACAAGTGCTCCTTTTACCTTTGCCCAGTTTTCAGCAAGTTCTTTTGAGGCAAAAAGAGGAATATAACCTGCTCTTGGCTTCCATATACCGTCTATAGAGATTTTAAGCCAAACTTTGGGCTTGACAAAAGTCCAGAGCTGATTAAAATTGTAAACCTGCCAAATTTCTGTAGGTTCAGGGGGTGAGAAATAGGTTGTTTTAGCTTTGACAAGCCCAAAATCTTCCAAAAATTCAAAAAAATCTCTGTAATAGTAAGAAAAACCCTGTTTTAATGTTTCTAATTTTACTTTTCTAAATTTTTTAGTAAAAATTAGAACTTGAAAAATTTCTTTTATTTTAAAAAATCCATTACTATCAGGAATTAAACCAAATTCTTCTGGATGATATGCTAAAAGATATTTTAGAAATTTTAATAATAAATCGCTTGCCATTGAATATTTACCAAGTATGTTTTATGTTTTAAGAGGTATATAGTATAAAAATATAAACTAAAAAATAAAAAAAAGGAGAGGTGATAGGGAAAAAATGGCTAACAAAAGTTTAAATGAGAAGATTTTAGAGTTAGGAAAATCTGGGCGCCTCACTTATGATCTTTTAAACAAACTTCTTCCTGAAGAGTATAGTGATCTTGACAAAATGGAAGAGATTTTTGATCTTCTTGAAAGTTATGGAATAGAGCTAAAAGATCTTGATCCGTATGAAAGGGAAGAATACATAGAAAAGAAAGTTCACGATAAAATGAAAGAGTTATCCACTTTTGTGGAGGGAGAGCTTGAGGAAGAGGAGACTATTTCTGAACCTGGGAGTGAAGAACTTTTATCTCTTTATTTAAAAGAAATGGGGAAGTATGAGCTTCTTACTCCAGAAAAGGAGGAGGAACTTTCCAGACAAATAAGAGAAGGTTTTGATAGAATAGTGGAATTAATTGAAGAGAGCACTCTTAGCTATGAAGAGATTAAAGAATTGAAGAATTCTGTTTCTGAGTGGAAGAAAAGAGATCCAAGTCTTAAGCCTAAGAAAAGCTATGTTAATTACTTAGAAAATATGGTTAAAACCTGTGAGCAAAAATATGGGAAAGGTACTCAGAATAAAGAAATTCATAAAGATATTTTGGAGTTCTGTGCAGAGGTTAAAAAGTGTATAAATCAAATTGAAAAAGCTAAGGATGAAATGGTAAAAGCTAATTTAAGACTGGTGGTTTCCATTGCTAAGAAGTATGTAAGACAGGGATTGTCTCTTGCTGATCTAATTCAGGAAGGTAATTTAGGATTAATGAGAGCAGTTTATCGTTTTGACTATAGAAAAGGTAATAAATTTAGCACTTATGCTTCTTGGTGGATAAGGCAGTCTATTACCAGAGCTATTTTAGATAAAACCCGCACTATCAGATTACCTGTGCATTTTCTGGAATTAAGAAATTATGTTTTTAAGGTATTTTACGAACTTTCTAAAGAACTTGGAAGAGAGCCTACACCAGAGGAACTTTCTGAAAAAACAGGGGTTCCTTATGAAAAAATTTTAGTAATTTTTGAAACTTCTAAGGAGCCAGTTTCTCTTGAAACTCCTATAGGAGATGAAGATAGCACACTTGGAAACTTTATAGAAAATAAAAAAAGTCCTTCTCCTTATGAGGCAACCAGAAAGAAGGATGTTTCTGAAAAGATTAAGAAATTTTTAGCCACTCTTTCTCCAAGAGAAGAAAAAATAATTCGTATGAGATTTGGTCTTGGAGAATATGAAGGATATACTCTGGAAGAAATTGGATATATGTTTAAAGTTTCTCGTGAGAGAATCAGGCAGATTGAAAAGAAAGCACTTGCTAAAATGAGACAACTTGCTCAAAAGGAAAAGTTTGATTTAAGAGACTAAAATAAGCCTGTTTGTTTGGGTTTTTTGGGTTTTGGTTTAAATCTTTTAAGAGGAAATTTTTGAAAATAAGAAGATAAACCTTTGTTTAAAGAAAAGTGAAAGATTTTTCTTTCCTTTACTGCGGTAAAGTAAAAACCTTTTTTGGCTCGAGTTAAAGCTACATAGACCAGTCTTTTTTCTTCATCTTCCTGAGTATCTTTAAAAATCTTAAGAGGAATTAAGTTCTCCTCTGCTCCCACTAAAATAACATATTCTGCCTCAAGCCCTTTTGAGGCGTGAATGGAAAGAAAATTAATTCCTTCTTTATCAGTGTTAAGAAAATCCGAGGTGCCAGTTGTTTGAAGATAGGCAATAAATTTATCTTTGTCATTAAAAGAAAGTGCCCAGAGATTTTCAAGAAAAGACTTGATTTCAGGATCAGAGTTCTTTATATGTTCTTCTACTGGAATAAGAGAATTTGCTATGCTATTTACAAAATTTATAATTTTTTCCAGAGTAAAATCGGCTTCTTCTTCAGCAAAGTTTACAGGGATTCCTGCTTTTTGAAAGGTTTCTTTTAAAGGAAGAAAAACCTGTTTTATTCTTGAGAGAATAAAAATTTCTTTTGGAGAAACCGTGCTAACTTTTTGTTCTTCTAATTGAAGACCTCCCAGCAGATTTTTAACCAGTCTTACCAGAAAATCTTTTTCTTCAAAGGAGTTTTCAAAGAAGAATCCTTGAACAATACCCTCCTTTTTTGAACTCTGATAAGCTGGAACTTTCCAGGGAGCATTTTTAAACCACTCAGCATACTTTAAGATAACCTCAGGACATCTAAAACTGAGAGAAAGAGTAAG
>CAZQIW010000061.1:0-8798 GCA_964593845.1 uncultured Thermodesulfatator sp.
CAGATAGTTAAAAGAGAAGCGAAACAAAAAGATTTTGATTAAAATAAAGTAATGTAAGAACCAGAGAAAGCCGAGTAAAGAAGAAAAGGGAAGACGGTTTAAATAGTATTTCAGATTAAAAAGTCCAAGATCCAGAAAATACAAAAAAAAGATTAAGAAAATGAAAAGTTTTTCCAGAAAAACCTGGACTCCTGGGAGGTTTTTTAAAATCCTTTGACGGAAAAAAAGAAGAAAAAGAATAAAAACACATTCTTTTGTAAAAAAAATAAAAGGAAGAACAAAACCTTTTAAAAAATGCACAAGAGGAAAAAATTCAAAAACTAAATAAGAAATCCATAAATAAATTAAGTCTTCATAAAGCACTTATTTACTCTTTCCCGCAGATTTAGTTTCTTTCTTCTCTTGAGACTTTTCTCCTTTCTTTTCTTTTTTCTCTTTTTCTTTTCTTGCGTAATCTGTTACATACCATCCAGTGCCTTTTAAAATAAAACTGCTCTCACTTATCAGCTTCATTAACTCTCCTCCACACTCTGGACATACCTTTAAAGGTTCTTCTGTAATTTTTTGCCACACTTCAAAATGCTTCCCACACTTTTTACACTCATACTCATAGATAGGCATCTTATCCCCCCTCTAACGAATAAATCTCCTCAAAATAATGTAAAAATTTGGGAATATATGAAAAATTTTTAAAATTCTCTTAAAATATAAAGCATAAGTTTTTTTAGAAAAGAGGAAGTTTTATAAAAAAATGACTATTTTTGTCCCTTTGGATAAGAGCCCAACCAAACTACCTGGAGACAATGGTTCTGCATTTCTTCCAGGCACAATCTTATGTTTTCGTCCTTAACATGTCCTTCGCAATCTAAAAAGAAAATGTATTTCCAGGGTTCATTTTTAGAAGGTCTGCTTTCTATTTTAGTAAGATTTATCCCTCTTTCAGCAAAACATTTTAAAACCTCAAAAAGTGCTCCTGGTTTATCAGCTACACTAAAGATAAGAGAGGTTTTATCATTTCCTGTGGGTTCTACCTCTTGTTTCCCTATAATCCAAAATCTGGTTGAATTTCCTCTTATATCCTCTATGTTTTTCGCTACAATTTGTAAATGGTAAAGTTTTGCTGCCATAAGGCTTGCAATAGCTCCTACTTTTTCATCTACAGCTGCCCATTTAGCTGCAAATGCTGTGGAGGGCACTGTCTCTATAGGAATAGAAGGTAATTTCTTTCTTAACCACTTTCTGCACTGAGCAATAGCCTGGGGATGAGAAAGGATCTTTTTTATATCTTCCAGTTTACCAGTTTGATTCATGAGATGATGAGAGATAGATTCATAAATCTCTCCGCAAACCTTTAATCCATACTCATAAATGGCATCAAGTGTGGTAGCTACGACCCCTTCTATAGAATTTTCAATAGGAACAACACCAAAATTCACTCTTTCACTGCTTACCTCTTCAAAGACATCTAAGATAGTCTCTACTGGTATCAATTCAGCAGAAGTGCCAAAGTAATTTAGAGCTGCAATGTGACTGAAGGTAGCCTCAGGACCTAAATAAGCCACTTTTATCTTTTGCTGAGCACTTCTGCAGGCTTTGATTATCTCAGAATAAATTACCCTGAGAGTATCTTCTGGGAAAATACCTTGATTTAAAGATAAAATCTTTTTTAGAACCTCTTTTTCTCTACCTAAATCAAAGGGTTGAGTCCCTATACTCTTTTTTATCTCTCCGATCTTTTTTGCAAGTTCTATCCTTTTTTTCAGAAGCTCAACTATCTGGGTATCTACTTCGTCAATTTGTTTTCTAAGTTCTTTAAGTTCCTCTTTCCTCATCTTGCTCCATTACAATTTCTTTACTTTCCTTTAATCTTAAGGCATAAAGAAGTTTTCTAAAAATTTTACGATTTTTTATTTTAGGCAGACATTCAGCACAGAAGTAAGCCCCTCTTCCTCCTCCCTTTTGCTCTTTATCCATTATTATCTTATCATCTTTTACGCAAAATCTGATAAGCTCTTTTTTAGGTAGCTTTTTTCTGCAGGCAATACAGGTTCTTTCTGGTATATGCCCTTTCTTAGGCACCTACTTCCTGCTTTGCTTTTTCAAGAATTTGCTCAACCTCTTCTGGGCTGAGCCTGGTTAATTCTGCAATCTTTTCTGGAGGAGTTTCTACAAGGGTCTTTAAGTCCTTTATTCCTGCTTCATATAAATAACCTGCTACCTCATCAGAAAGCCCTGTTACCTGAAGAAGTTTTAAAAATTCAGGCTCCTGTCTTCTGAGATACTGTGTTTCACTTAAAATATCTATTCTCCAGCCTACAAGCTTGGAAGCAAGTCTTACATTTTCCCCCTTTTTTCCAATAGCCAAGGATAACTGATCATCAGGCACAATCACTTCCAAGGTTTTATTTTCCTCATCCACGATAACTTTACTGCATTCAGCAGGAGCTAAAGCATTATATACAAATTTAGCAGGATCAGGATCCCATAATACTACATCTATTTTTTCTCTAAATTCTCTTTTATCCCGAGAAGTCAAATTCAGTTCTTCCAAGATTACAGAAATTCTGGAGCCTCTTACTCCTATACAAGCTCCTACAGGATCAACATTGGGATTGGTAGAAGTTACTGCTATTTTTGTTCTGGAGCCTGGTTCACGGGCAATAGCAACAATTTTTACTATTCCTTCCTGAATTTCTGGAACTTCTTTTTCAAAGAGTTTTTTCACAAAAGCTGGATGGGAACGAGAAACTACTATCTGAGGCTCCTGCTGCCTATAAACCTCTATTACAAGGGCTTTTAACCTGTGACTTCTTATATACTTTTCTCCTGGAACCTGCTCTTCCTCAGGTAAAAGGGCTTCTGCTCTACCAATGGAAAGTATAACTCCTCTTTTATCAAACCTGTGCACATAACCACTTACTATATCACCAAGCTTATGCTTGTATTCTTCATAAATAAGCTGCTTTTCAGCAAGTCTCAGCCTCTGAGAAAAAAGTTGTTTTACTATTTGAGCCGCAATTCTTCCAAGATCTTTTAGTTCTATTCTTTCTCCAATAATATCTCCTATATTTACATCCGAAGCTATTTTTCTGGCTTCTTCCAAAGAAATTTCTACTTCTGGATTTTCCACCTGATCCACTACTTCTTTTAATTTATAAATTTCTATATTTCCCTGTTCTTCATCATATCTTACTTCAATTTTAACTGTATTTCCAAACTTCTTTTTAGCTGCAGTTTTAATACCCTCAAGAAGGGCTTCTACAACTATCTCTTTTGATAAGCCTTTTTCCTTACTTAAAGCTTCTATAACTTTTTTTAGTTCACTCTGTTGCATAGAAGTTACTCCTTTTAATTAGAATTTAATTTCTGGTTGAAGATGGGCTTTCTTAATGTTTTCTATAGGAAATTCCCAAACCTTCCCTTCCACTTCTATACAAACCAGATCTTCTTTAATTCCTATAATAATGCCTGTAAAATTTTTTCTTCCTTCTATTGGTTCTTTTAAGGTTATCTTAGCTTTTTCTCCTCTAAATCGCTCGTAATCTTCTTTTTTAACCAAAGGTCTTTCTATTCCTGGAGAAGATACTTCCAAGGTATAAGAGCGATGAATAATATCTTCTTCGTCCAAGATTTTACCAACAAGCTCACTTATTTTAGCACAATCTCCAATAGTAACTCCACCAGGTTTATCAATAAAAATTCTTAACACCCATCCTGATCTTTCTCTCTTCCACTCCAAATCTACCAGCTCTATATTCTTTTTTAAAATTGGAATCTCTATAATTTCTTTAATTTTATCTTTTAAATCTTTTTCCATATCCATAGCTAACCATTTTGCCAAAAATAAAATAAAAGCGGGCGACGGGATTCGAACCCGCGACCCCCAGCTTGGGAAGCTGGTGCTCTACCCCTGAGCTACGCCCGCAACCTTTTCCAGATTTAATTATTATAATTTATTTCAAAAATTTTACAAGTTACACTAAGTAATTTAAAATAATTAACCGAATTAGTTTAAAATTTGCTATTTTCACATAAAGTAGTATGATATTGAAAAAACTTTTTTTGGAGAAAAAGTGAAAAAAGCTACAAGCTGCAAACCTAAAAATTTGTGTTATAATTTGAAATAATTTTTTTGAAATAAACTTTTTATTTATATTCTTAAAAGGAGGGCTGAATTTTATGCAGGCTAAAGTTGAAACCTCAAGGCTTGAGAAAATGTTAAAAACCATAGAAGGAGTTGCTGATAAAAAAGCTTCTATGGCTGTTTTATCTATGGTTCTTGTAGAACCAAAACCTTCTGAAGGGTATATATACTTTACTGCAACTGATCTGGAAATAGGATATAAAGGTAAAATTTTTGCAGAACTGGAAGGAGAGGAAACTTCTTTTTGTGTGCCTGCAAGAAAGTTTTATGAAATAGTTAAAAATTTTCCTGAGGATGAACTTCTTCTTATTAAAGAAGAAAGCAAACTGATTATTAAAGATGCTGAGGAGCGAATTGTATATAATTTAAGTATTACTGATAGTGAAGAGTTTCCAAGTCTTCCTGAGTTTGTAGAGGAGAATGCTATTGAAGTTCCTGGAAAAACACTTGCTGAACTTATCTCCAGCACTATTTTTTGCACTTCCAAGGAAGAGAGCCGTTTTGTTCTGGGAGGAATTTATTTTGAACCACTTAAAGAGGAAAGTAAATTAAGAGCTGTAGCTTCTGATGGACACAGACTGGTTTTACTTGACAGAGAAATCCCTGGAATTGAAAATGTAGATTTTGAAGGATTTATTATAGCAAGGAAAGCAGCTAAACAACTGGAAGATATTGCTGAGGATGAGCTGGTAGTAAAATTGGGTTATACTAACAATTATGTTGTAATCTGGACTTCAAATTCTGTGTTTTTTACAAGAACTATAGAAGGAACTTATCCTGATTATAGAAGTGTTATTCCAAGTGATTATGAAAATATCTTAAAAATTGATAGGAAACTTTTTATAGATGCCTTAAAAAGGGTCTCTCTGGTAATAAACGAAAAATTTAAACCTGTTACCTTAGAGCTTAAGCCTGAAGAAATTGTTCTTACCTCTCAGGAAACAGAAATGGGTAAGGCTCAGGTAAAATTGAGTGCTTCTTATGAAGGTAATCCACTTACTGTAAATTATAATGCAGAATATCTTCTTGACGCTCTTCAAAATATGAAGTCTGAAGAAGTAGAAATGAAAGTGGGAGAAGAAAGAGTTCCAGCTATTATTACTGGATATAGAGACGAAGGATTTTTATATTTAGTAATGCCAATGGTGCTTTAATCGTAAATTTAAAATCATAAAAAAAGTTGGGGGATTATGAAGAAAGTGGAAAAAAAATCAGGTTCTGAATACGAAGCCCAAAGTATAAAGGTCCTTTCAGGACTTGAGGGCGTAAGAACACGCCCTGCTATGTATATAGGTTCCACTGATATTTCAGGTTTTCATCATCTTTTATGGGAAGTCCTGGATAATGCAGTGGATGAGGCTTTAGCAGGTTATGCTACAGAGATAAAAGTAACTCTTCATAAAGATGAATCTGCAAGTTGTGAAGATAACGGAAGAGGAATTCCTGTTGATATTCATCCTGAGGAAAAGGTGCCTGCTTTAGAGCTGGTAATGACCAGACTTCATGCAGGTGCTAAGTTTGATCACGGAGTTTATAAAGTTTCTGGAGGTCTTCACGGAGTGGGAGTTTCTGTAGTAAATGCCCTTTCTGAGTGGTTAATAGCTGAGGTTTATAGAGATGGAAAAGTTTACAGACAAACTTACAAAAGAGGTGTCCCGGATGGTCCTGTTCAAGTAGTAGGAAAAACAAAAAAAAGAGGAACTTTTGTTAGATTTAAACCAGATCGTGAGATTTTTGGAGATATAGAATTTGATCTGGATATAGTGCAAAAAAGGATTAAAGAGCTTGCCTATCTTAACCCTCAAATCAAATTTTACTTGGTTGATGAAAGAATTGATTTTTCAGAAAAATATCATTTTAAAGGTGGAATCGTAGAACTAATTAAGAGTTTAAATCTCAAAAAAAATCCCATTCATTCTAAGATTGTTTATATCTCAGGTGAAAAAGATAATGTTAAAGTTGAAGTAGCTATTCAATACAATTCTGGATATAGCGAAATAGTGTATAGTTATGTTAATAATATTCACACTAAGGAAGGGGGAACTCATGTTATAGGTTTCAGAGCAGCTTTAACCAAAGCTATTAATAGATACATTTCAGATAATAATAAACTTCCTAAGCAATTAAAAATGAAAGTGGAAGGTGAGGATGTAAAAGAGGGGCTATGTGCTGTAATATCTTTAAAAGTGCCTGATCCTCAATTTGAGGGTCAGACCAAAATGAAGCTTGGTAATAGCGAAGTTAAACCTATTGTGGAGTCTATAGTATATGAAGGTTTATTAAAATTTTTAGAAGAAAATCCTGGAGAGGCAAAAAAAATAATTCAGAAAATAGTAATTGCAGCTAAAGCCAGGGAAGCTTCCAGAAAGGCAAGAGAACTGGTAAGAAAAAAAAGCGAGGTAGAAGAGTTTATAGTAGCAGGAAAATTAGCAGATTGTTCTGAAAAAAATCCTGAAAAGAGAGAGCTTTTCATTGTAGAGGGAGATTCTGCAGGAGGTTCTGCTAAACAGGCAAGAGACAGAAGATTTCAGGCTATTCTTCCTTTAAGAGGTAAGATTCTTAATGTGGAAAAAGCTAACATAGAAAAAATGCTGGCTTCTGGTGAGATCAAAAGCCTTATAGCAGCGCTTGGAGCTGGAATAGGTCCTGATAGTTTTAATGCAGATAAATGCAAATATCATAAGATTATAATTATGACAGATGCAGACATAGATGGAGCTCATATCAGAACTTTGCTTCTTACATTTTTCTATCGTCAGATGCCAGAGATAATAGAAAAAGGTTGGCTTTTTATTGCTCAACCTCCTCTTTACAGAGTGGTGGATAATAAAAAAGAAATTTATCTGAAAAATGACGAAGAATTGGACAAGTATATTATAAAAAGATTAGCACAGAATATTAGAATTTCATTCGTAAATGATAAAACCATAAAAATAGAGGATTTTAAGAATTTCTTTTTTAACTGTGCCAGATTGGATAGACTTCTTTTAAATCTTCTTAAAAAAACTTATCCCACTCAAATTGTTTTGATTTTATTTAAGCTTGGATTTAACAATTTATCTATGTTTGGAGACCTTTCAAAGATGGAAGTTTTAAGCCAAGAATGTCAGAATCTGGGATTTAAAGTTTCTAAAATAAAACCCAGTCAGTATAATCCTAAATATTATGAGTTTTTTGTCCTTTCTGAAAGAGAATCTTTTGTTTCCTCTCAAATTGGTCCAGAAATTATTTTAGAAAAAGATTACAGAGAAGCTTTTAAAATTTTTACTCTTTTAAAAGATTACCTTGGTTACAAACTGAAAATAGAGTATAAAGGTGAGACAAGAGTATGGGACAACTGGATTTATTCGTTAAATGAGATTTTGCAATATCTCAGAGATGAAGGAAGAAAAGGTCTTTTTATCCAGAGATACAAAGGTCTTGGAGAAATGAATTCCAAACAGTTGTGGGAAACCACTATGGATCCTCAAAGAAGAGTGCTTAAAAAAGTAAGTATTCAGGATGCAGAGAAAGCAGATGAATTGTTTTCTGTGCTTATGGGAGAAAATGTAGAACCCAGAAGGGAATTTATTTATCAACACGCTTTAGAATATAGAGAACTTGATATATAAGGTGAGGCTATGGAAAAACTAAAACTTGTTTTATCTAAGGATGAAATTTTACAAAAAATTAAAGAATTAGCTCAAAAAATTGATAATGATTTTAATAACGAACCTATTGTATTCATAGGCACGCTAAAAGGAGCTTTTATATTTCTTTCTGATTTATTGCGTTATATAAAAAATCCTAATGTTCAGGTAGATTTTATAAGGGTAAAAAGCTATGGAATGTCAGATACTTCTTCTGAAAGTATTACCCTTACTAAGGATCTGGAAATTTCTGTAGAAGGAAAAAATGTAATTTTGGTAGAAGATATTATAGATACTGGGTTAACTGTAAAATTTCTTTATGATTATTTAAAACAATTTAAGCCAAAAAATTTGAAAATTTGTGCTTTAATTGATAAAAAGGAAAGAAGAAAGGTGGAGATTGCTGTGGATTATATAGGGTTTGAGATTGAGAAAGGTTTTCTTGTAGGTTATGGACTTGATTTTGCAGAAAAGTATAGGCACTTACCTGAAGTTTATGAAGTAATAAGGGGAGATTAAAGATGAATAAAAAGGAATTTATCTGGAATTATTTAAAAAATAGTCCTTGGTATCTTTGGGTTATAAGAATATCAGGAGCTGCTCTTATAGCTTATATTTTTATAAAAGCTTTAAAATTTCATTAATTTTTAACTTGTTTTTTTCTAAAACCAGCCTTTATTTTTAAGATAATTGTAAACTATCTCAACTGATTCTTTTATAGAAAGCTTGGTTGTATCAATTATAAGGTCAGGATTTTCTGGTTCTTCATAAGGAGCATCTACTCCTGTATAGCCTTTTATAATCCCTGCTTTAGCTTTTTTGTATAAACCTTTAGGATCTCGTTTTTCGCAAATTTCTACTGGGCATTTTACATATACTTCTATAAATTCATCTTCTTCAAATTTTGAACGAACAAGCTCTCTATCTTTTTTATAAGGAGAGACAAAAGCTGCAAGCACTATAATTCCAGCATCAACAAAAAGCTTGGCAACTTCTGCAATTCTTCTTAAATTTTCTCTTCTATC
>CAZQIW010000062.1:0-8123 GCA_964593845.1 uncultured Thermodesulfatator sp.
AAAATTGATAAAAGAACTTAAGCCAGATATTTTGGTTAAAGGAGCGGATTGGGAAGAAGAAAAGATTGTAGGAGCAAAGTTTGTAAAAAGTTATGGAGGAAAAGTGGTAAGGATTGAATTTCTTTATAATATATCAACAAGTAAAATCATAGAGAAAATAAGAAGTCTTAAGCAAGAAAATAAAAAGCTTTAAGCAATCTCGTTAAGGAGATTACCAATCATGGAACGAGCAATTTCTCTATTGGAAACATTATAAGTGCCAGCCTGCACTTGAGCCTTGATCTGAGCTACTTTTTCTTCTCTAATTTCAGGCATAGCAGCAGCTTTTTTAACGGCATTCTGAACCATGTTTTTTGCAGAAAACTCAACTACTTCTGTAGCTCTGGCTGGAGCCTCCTGTCTAACAGCAGCAGGTCTGGCAGGATTTTCTCTCTTTCTGGCTTCCTTTATGTTCTTAAGATCGCCTATGTTCCTTCCGCCAAGTTCATTTATTTTCATATACATCACCTCTGGCATGTTTTTTATATTATTTATCGGCATTTCTGCCTCCTACTTTAATTTTTCCTTTTCTTATTTTTAAATAATAATGCCAAAATTTTTTTTGTCAAATCGCTTTTGGAGGGTGTTTAAAAAAAATGCACCGTTTTTTTGGCAAAAATAAAAGTAGCGGAGGGATTTATGTCCTCCTATAATTATTTGGCGGGGATGAACCCCGCCGCTACAACAATTTCTCAAAAAATTAAATTCACATGTAGCGGAGGGATTTATGCCCTTTTATAATTATTTGGCGGGGGTAAACCCCTCCGCTACATTTTTTGTGAGGGATCTCTGGCGAGGATAAACCCCGTTGCTTGTATGAGGGTTTCATCTTTGGAGGGTGAAAACTAATTTTTAAAAACTACTGGAAAAATATACATCTTCATGCTAAAATTAAATTGCTATGCCTCCTCTTAGCCTTAAAAAACCTCATGATGCCTTCTTTAAAGAACTTATGTCCGATCCTAAAGTGGTTAAACACTTTCTCTCTTGCTTCCTCCCCAAAGAATTAAAAAAAGAACTTAACCTTGAAACCCTCCAAATTATTAGCCCAGAAAAAATAGACCGCAAATACAAACGCTATTACCTTGACCTTGTTGTCTCCTGTAAACTTCTCTCAAATAAAAAGTGCGAAATCTATTTAGTCTTTGAACATAAGTCTTATCCAGATAAACTTACCTATGTACAAGTCTTGAGCTATTCCTGTGCTGCGTGGGAAGAAGACATAAAAAATGGAAAAAGCCCAAGACCAATAATTGGCATCGTGTTTTATCATGGAAAAGAACGGTTTAATCTTCCAACAAAATTCGTGGAATATTTTGAAGTGCCTGAAAGTATAAAAAAATATCTGGTCAATTTTGAAATAGTGGTATTTGATACAAATAAAGAAAGCGACGAAAAAATAATGCAGTGCAGTGGAAATTTATACCTTGTGGCAGGCTTACTCGCAATGAAACACATTTTTGAAGACTTGAAAAGTATGAAAAAAGTGTTTGAAGTGGTATTTAAGCTTGACGACGATAAGCAGTATGCTGTGTTTAATTACATAGTAATGGCAAAGGACATAAAAGAAGAAGAATTAATAGATGCATTAAAAGAGGGAGGTGAAATAGTGCCTACTTTAGCAGAGAGATGGATGAAACAAGGATTTGAGCAGGGTATCCAGCAGGGTATCCAGCAGGGTATTCAGCAAGGGTTAATACTTGATGCACAGGAGATGGTTCTTTCAGCCATTGAGGCAAAGCTTGGTTATGTGCCAGAGGAGATAGAAAAAAAAGTAAAAACTATTTTTGACAGAGAAAAATTAAGACATTTACTTAAAGAAATTATAAAAAGCTCTAATCTATCAAAAGTGTTTGAAAAATACCTTGGTTAATATAGAAATAGAAAAATGAAAATCGCTATTGATACTGGTGGAACTTTTACAGATATTGTTTATTTAGAAAACGGGGTTTTAAAGGCAAATAAAGTTTTTTCTACGCCTTCGGATCCGTCTCAGGCTATTTTTGAAGGTTGCTCAGGGCTTAAGTTTGACACACTTATTCATGGAAGCACTGTTGGAACGAATGCCTTTTTGGAAAGAAAGGGAGCTAAAATAGCCTTTATTACCACAGAAGGATTTGAAGACCTTCTTTTTATCGGAAGACAAAATCGTCTTTCTCTTTATGATTTCTTTGTAGAAAAACCAGCTCCCATAGTTTTACCAGAAAATTGCTTAGGAATAAGAGAAAGAATAAACGCCAAAGGTGAGGTTCTAATTCCTTTAGAAAACCAAGAGATTGAAAAGGCTATTAAGTGGCTAAACGAACGGGAAATAGAGTCTATTGCTATATGCCTTTTACACTCTTATCTATACCCTTTTCACGAGAAGGCACTAAAAAAAGCTCTTTCAGAGCTTAAATTCCCTGTAAGTCTATCCTCAGAGATTCTTCCTGAGTTTAGAGAGTATGAAAGGGCTTCAACCACTGCTATTAACGCTTATTTAAGCCCTGTTATGGCAAGGTATTTAAATCGGCTCAAAGAGAGATTAAAAGGGGTAAAAATTTACATCCAGCAGTCAAATGGAGGATGGCTTACAGCAGAAGAAGCCTCTAAGTTTGCCTGTCATACCATTCTTTCAGGTCCTGCAGGAGGAGTAAGTGGAGCTTATCTCTGGGCTAAAGCACTTGGAGAAAAAAAGATAATTACTTTTGATATGGGTGGAACCTCTACAGATGTGTGTTTAGTGGATGAAAAAATACCCTTTACCAAAGAGTATATCATAGATGGTTATCCTTTGAGTATTCCAGTAATTGATATTCATACAGTTGGAGCTGGAGGCGGGTCTATTGCCTATATTGATGCAGGAGGGGCTTTAAAGGTTGGTCCTCAAAGTGCAGGTGCTGATCCAGGACCTGCCTGCTATGGAAAAGGAAATAACCCCACGGTTACAGATGCCAATGTGATGCTTGGACGAATTCTGCCTGATGCCTTTCTTGGAGGGAAATTTACACTTAAAAAAGAGCGTTCTGAAGAGGCTATATATTCTCTTGCTAAAAAATTACACTTAACCCTTGAAGAAACAGCTCTTGGCATAGTGCAAGTAGCTAATGTAAACATGGTAAGAGCTTTGAGAAAGGTTTCCTTAGAAAGAGGATACGATCCTCAGGAGTTTGCTCTGTTCTGCTTTGGAGGAGCAGGAGGACTTCATGCCTGCGCCTTGGCTAAGGAATTAGGAATTAAAAAGGTTATTCTTCCCAAGCTTGCAGGAGGATTTTCTGCTTTTGGACTTCTGGTTTCTCCCCCTATAAAAGATTTTTCCAGAACTATCTGGATTAAAGCAGAAGAAAAGGAGAAGCTTCATCAGATTTTAGAAAGTTTAGAGAAAGAAGCCCAAGCTTATTTAAAAAACATAGGATTAGATCCAAAAAACTTTTATACCGAAGTTTTTCTGGACATGCGATATAAAGGACAGGGGTTTGAGTTGTGTATTCCTTTTAGTGACGATTATATTTCAGCTTTTGAAAAGGAACATAAAAGACAATTTGGCTATACCTGTGAGGGCTTTCCTGTAGAAATAGTAACTCTTAGGCTTAGAATGAAAGGTGCTATTTCAGAAATTTCCTGGAAAATAGAAAAGGATTCCAGCAAGTTTTCTCTCAGGGAAACTAAGGTGTTTACTGAAAAAGGATGGATTGAAGTCCCTGTAATAGACTGGAATTCTCTTAAGATAGGAGAAAGGCTTAAAGGTCCTGCAATTATTGTGGAAGATTTTACTACAGTATGGGTTGAACCTGAATTTTTAATAGAAGTAAAAGAAAATTATACTTTGGTGCTTAGGTATGAGGGCAATTGAGCTTGAGATTTTTAACAAACTTTTTTCTGCAGTAGCAGAGGAAATGGGAATAGTTTTGAGGCGTTCTGCCTTTTCTCCAAATATAAGAGAAAGGTGTGATTTTTCCTGTGCTATTTTTGATTCTCGTGGGGAACTTGTGGCTCAAGCTTCTCATATTCCTGTTCATCTTGGAGCAATGCCAGAAACCATGCGAAGGGTCTTACCAAAATTTAGCTGGAAACCAGGAGATGTAGTTATTACAAATGACCCTTTTTGCGGTGGGACTCATCTTCCTGATATTACATTAATTAAACCTGTATTTTTAGAAAATACCTTAGTTTTTTTCCTTATCTCAAGAGCTCATCATGCAGATGTAGGAGGAAAATACGCAGGTTCTATGGCGGTTTCCACTCATATTGATGAGGAAGGAATAAGAATTGAACCTACCTATCTTTTTAAAGAAGGTAAACTGGAAGAAGACTTTTTTGAAGAATTGATTAAAAAACTTCGCAATCCTCAGGAGAGAAAAGGAGATTTTAATGCTCAAATAGCATCTCTATGGAGAGGAGAAAAAAGAATTCAGGAGATGTATGAGAAATATGGTCTTGAAAAGCTTAAGGCTATGGCAGAGGCTTTAAAGGATTACTCTCAAAAAGCTATGGAAACCCTTCTTGAAAAAATTCCAGAAGGAACCTATGAATTTACTGATTACTTAGATGATGATGGCTGTGGAACAGAAGATATTCCAATTTGTGTAAAACTTACCTTTTCTGGAAAAAGGGTTGTGGTGGATTTTAGTGAGAGTGGCTCTCAGGTAAAGGGAAGTGTAAATGCACCAAAAGCAGTTACTCATGCTGCTACCTATTATGTGTTTCTTTCCCTTTTAAATACCCTTGGAGAATATCCCGTTAATCAAGGATGTTTTAGACCTATAGAGATTATAACCAAGGAAGGAACAATAGTTGATGCGGTGTATCCAGCAGCAGTGGCAGGAGGAAATGTAGAAACCTCTCAGAGGATTGTAGATGTAATCTTGGGTGCACTTTCTCAGGCACTTCCTGAGCTTATTCCAGCTGCAAGCTGTGGCTCAATGAATAATATTGCTATAGGAAATGAAAATTTTGCTTATTATGAAACAATTGGTGGGGGAATGGGGGCAAGACCTGGAAAAGATGGTCTTAGTGGAGTTCATACCCACATGACTAACACTTTAAATACTCCTGTTGAGGCATTAGAACACGAATATCCTTTGATGATAGAAAAGTATTCTTTAAGAAAAGGATCAGGAGGAGATGGAAAGTATAAAGGTGGAGAGGGTTTAATAAGACAATATTATTTTAATTGCGAGGCTACAGTAACGCTTCTTTCTGAGCGTCGTAAGTATGCTCCTTATGGACTTTGGGGTGGAAAGAACGGAGCTAAAGGAGAAAATTGGCTTATAAAAAGAACTGGTGAAAAAATTCTTCTTCCTGGAAAAGTAAATCTTAAGGTTTCTCAAGGAGATAGGCTTCTTATATTAACCCCTGGAGGCGGGGGATTGGGAGAAATAAATATAGTAAGCAGCACAAGGACCTTCTGAACTAACCATACACGGACCTACTGGATGTTCTTGAGTGCAAGCCTTACCAAACAAAGGACAGTCAGGAGGCAAAGCTTTTCCTTTAAGTATTTCTCCACACTTGCAACCTTTTGGCTCCTTAGGTGGAGGAGGTTCTACAGGAAATTTTTTTTCAGCATCAAACTCTTCATACTCTTTCTTTAATCTAAGCCCACTTTCTGGTATTACCCCAAGCCCTCTCCATTTACTATCACACTTTTCAAATACTTTATACATTACCTCTATAGCTTTTTGGTTACCTTCTTCTGCTACGGTCCTTTTATATTCATTTAAGATTTTGTTGTTTTTACCCTCTACAATTAAATTTAATAACATTAGAGTTCCCATAAGAAGGTCTTGAGGCTCAAAACCTGCTATTACACAAGGTTTTTTATATTTTTCTGGAATAACTCTCCAAGGCTTTACTCCAATAACAGTAGAAACATGCCCAGGAAGTATAAATCCGTCAATATTAACTTCCCCTGAATTAAGAAGTGCCTCTACTGCAGGAACAGTTAATTTATTTCCACAAAGAATGGAAAAATTTTTAATGCCTTTCTTTTTAGCTTCTAAAATTGCCATAGCCTCTCCTGGAGCTGTTGTTTCAAAACCCACACTAAGAAATACCACTTCTTTATCAGGATTTTCCTCAGCAATCTTTAAGGCATCAAAAGGAGAATATACCACTCTTATGTCCATACCCTTAGCTTTTTCTTCCCGCAAAGAAGAATAAGAAGAAGGAACTTTTATCATGTCTCCAAAAGTAGTAATAATAGGCTTATATTTTTTACCAATTTCTATAGCCCTATCTAAATACTCATTAGGAGTTACACACACAGGACAACCTGGACCATCAACTAAGTGTAATTTTTGAGGAAAAATAAACCTCACTCCTGTTTTAAAAAATTCCACTGTATGTGTGCCACAAACTTCCATAATATAAACATCCCTTTCTAAAGGATAGTTTTTAAGTGTATCAGCAAGTTTTTTTAAAACTTCCTTATCCATTCAAAACCTCCTGCCCAATAACAATTTGCCCTAAGGCTATTCCTCCATCATTTAAAGGGGTTTTTTGAGGCAAGAACACTTCAAAACCAGCTTTTTTAAGTGCCTCCCACAGACCTTTTAATAAAAGCCTGTTCTGAAAAGCCCCTCCGTTTAATACCACTTTTTTAATTCCATACTTTTCCTTAAGAAGCTCCACCACTTTAAAACTAACCTCTATTAACGCCTTATGAAAAGAAAGAGCAATTTCAGGAGTGGGAAGCCCTTTGTCTTTTAGCTCAATTATTTTTTTTATAAGCTCCTCTGTGGAAATAATTACTTCTTCCCCTTTTTCTTCAAAAGGGATTTCTATTTTCTGAAATTTTTCAGTTTTTAAGGCTTCTTCTTCTAATTTTTGAGCAGCCTCAGCCTCAGTGCTGATCACCTCAGAAATTCCAAGAATAGCTGCTATTCCATCAAAAATTCTTCCAATACTACAAGCCTCAGGGCAGTTTAATTTTTTTTCTAACATTTGGCAAATAATATCTACGGGGTATTTTTTCTTAAGTGGTAAATAATCCAAAGGAATTCCTGCCTGATAAAGTAAAGAAAGACCTATACGCCATACCTCTTTTATAGCCTTTTCTCCACCAGGAAGACCAAAATAGGAAAAATGCCCTACCCTTTTAAACCCTTTTCTATCTGCAATCAAAAATTCACTACCCCAAATTTTACGATCTATTCCAAAACCTGTTCCATCAAAGGCAAGCCCAATTACAGGCTCTTTTAGATCGTATTCAGCCATAACTGCAACTATATGGGCATGATGATGCTGAACTTTTATTCTTCTTTTCCCTCCTGCAAGCTCATCAGCAAGGGCAGTGGTAAAGTAATTAGGATGCATATCTGAAATAAAAACTTCTGGATGAACATCAAAAACCTTTAAAAAATGAGAAACAACATCTTTATAAACCTTTTGAGTAATAAGGGACTCTAAGTCTCCAAGATACTGGCTCAGAATAATAATATTATCTTTGGCAATAGCAAAGGAATTTTTAAGGTCTGCACCAGAGGCAAATAAATGCACAGGGCTTCTTTTTTTCGTCAAAATTGGAGCAGGCACAAAGCCTTTTGAGCGACGAATAAAAAAAGGAGTTTCATTTAAAACAAACATTACACTATCATCACTATGGGCTACAATCTCCCGATTATAAGTTACGAAATAATCGGCAATATGGCTAAGTCTCTCAAATGCCTCTTCATCTTTAAAACATATAGGCTCATCAGAGAGATTTCCGCTTGTCATAACAAGAATTAAATCTTTATCTAAGGAAAAAAGCAGATACTGAAAAGGAGTATAAGGAAGCATAATGCCGATGTAGGTAAGATGTGGGGCTACATATCGGCTTACAAGCCTTTTTTTCTCTTTTAAAATAACGATAGGTCTTTCTTTGGAAAGTAAAAGCTCCTTCTCCTTGGGGGAGACATATAAAAATTCTTCTATTTTCTCAATACTGCCTGTCATTAAAGCAAAGGGTTTAAAAGGTCTTCTTTTTC
The DNA here is from genome assembly GCA_964593845.1 of uncultured Thermodesulfatator sp. GTDB lineage: Bacteria > Desulfobacterota > Thermodesulfobacteria > Thermodesulfobacteriales > Thermodesulfobacteriaceae > Thermodesulfobacterium. The sequence continues at coordinate 7,989 of CAZQIW010000062.1, forward strand.
TTTCTCTAAGTTTAAGAACTGCTTCATCATTTAGCGCATCGCAGGCTAAATGGAAACCACCTACTCCCTTTATAGCCACAATATGCCCTGCTTTGAGAAACTCATAGGTCTTTTGCACAATTTCATCAGTATCTT
>CAZQIW010000063.1:0-8106 GCA_964593845.1 uncultured Thermodesulfatator sp.
TATAAAAGAAGTTAAAGAAAAAAGGATTCATATTATTTTACCTTCTGGCAAAGAAGAGCTTATTAATTATTCAGCTCTAATTTCTTTTGAAGAAAAAACTCATTCCTTAAAGGATCTAAATCAGATTTTAGAATTTTTAAAAGAAAAACAGGAAAAAAGGGAAAAATTAAAAGAAAATTTTGATTTAAAAGAGGTCTGGGAGATAGTAGTAGATGAAGTGGAAGAGATTTCTGGAAGTGATCTGGTGGAGCTTGTTCTGGGAAGAATTCCAGAAGACGATGAAATAGCTGCTTTTATAAGAAAAGCTCTGGAGGAAAAACTCTATTTTAAACTAAAAGCTCCCAATCTTCTTGAAGTAATTTCCAGGGAAGAAGTAGAAAGGCTCCTCCTTCAGAAAAAGAAAGAACTTGAAAGACTAAAGAAACTTAATGAAGGAGAAGAATTTGTAAAAGCTCTTCAAATGGGTAATATCCAAAATTTTCCCGAAGAAGTAAAAAATTTCTGGATTGAGGGATTAAAAGGATTTGTTTTATGGGAAGCTCAAGCTCCTTCTGGAAAATTGGTGCAGGAAGTTTTAAAACGAGTTGGAATGGCTGATCCTTTTAGGGTTTTTAATCTTTTGGTAAAAGTAAATGTCTTCCAAGAGGACGAAAACTTAGAGCTTTTAAGAACCAGGTATCCTCTAAATTTTTCTGAAGAAGAGTTGAAAGAAGCTGAAGAAATTGTTAAAAAATCTTTTTCTACTGAAAATAGAGAAGATCTAACTTCCCTTTATACTTTTACCATAGATGCAGAAGAAACAGAAGATTTTGACGATGCTTTAAGTTTTGAAGAAAAAGAAGATTCTTATACTCTTTATATTCACATAGCTGAGGTTGCAGATTTTATCAAACCTGGTTCAGCTTTATGGGAAGGTGCTTTAGAGCGGGCTTCCACACTTTATTTACCAGATGGAATTTATCCTATGTTACCTTTTTCCCTTTCTCATCAAAGATTCAGCTTGGTAAAAGATACTCTTAAACCTGCTATTACTTTTAAAATCATCTTAGACAAAGATTATAATATTATTTCTTTTCAACCCCTTTTATCTTTGATAAAAGTTAAAGAAAGATTAACCTATGACAAAGTAGATAAACTGCTTTTAAAAGAACCTTTCTGGCAAAAACTTTATCATATTTTCATGCAATTTAAGAAAAAAAGAGAAGAAAGAGGGGCTTTGGCGGTCTTTCTTCCTGAAATTCAGGTTAGAGTTAATGAAAAAGGTGAAATTACTGTTCAAAAACTGGAGATGACCCCTGCAAGATTACTTATTGCTGAAGCTATGATTCTTACCAATAGCTTAACTGCTGAATTTTTTTACAAAAATAAAATACCAGCTCTTTATCGTTCTCAACCAAAACCTGCAGAAATTGTGGAAAACAGAGAAGAGAGTCTTTATTTAAAACTTATGCAGCTCAGGTTTTTAGCAAAGTCTGAACTTTCAACTCAGCCAGGCTACCATTCAGGACTTGGGCTTGATTATTATACTACTATTACCTCTCCTATAAGACGGTTTCTGGATCTTTTAATGCAATATCAGCTTAAATCTTATCTTCTGGGAAAAGACTTTCTCACAGAAGAAGAAATTTTAAAAATACTCCCAGATTTAACCAGCAATTTACAAAGGGCAGGACTTATTCAAAGTAAAAGAGAAAAATACTTTCTTTTAAAATACTTTCAATTATATCTGCAAAATGAACCTTTAAAGGCTTTAGTATTAAATGTGCAAGCTAAAAAAGCTAAGGTTTATTTAATAGATTATAATATAACAGGTGATTTAATAGGATTTAGAGAAAATTTAATACCTGGTCAGGAAATAACCGTTAAGATTGAGAAAGTTCAACCCCGTCAGGAAGTGCTTCGTCTGAAAATTGCTTAAGAGTTTCTTCATCTACTTTCCAGCTATTTTTTTGAAGTGCTCTGGTTTCTTCCTTAGCCTGATACATAGCTTTATCTGCTCTTTTCATCAGATCAGATAACGATTTTTCAAAATTATCTTTTTCTATTAGTTGAGCAATCCCTATGGATAAAGTTGTAGGTTTAAAATCAGCCTTTTCCCAATTTTTACATATTCTCTCTGCTACGATAGTAGCCTCTTTCCAAGTAGTATGAGGTAAAATAATTACAAATTCATCTCCCCCATACCGACAGACCTTATCTACTCTATCCCTTACACTACTGAGCAAAATTTCTCCCAATTTTTTAAGAAGTCTATCTCCAGCTTGATGTCCCAAGTTATCGTTATACCACTTAAATTTATCCAGGTCTATCATAATTAAACTTAAGGGATAATGCTGTCTTAAAGATTTATAAACCTCTTCCTGAAGAGTTTCTTCAAAAAATCTTCTATTGTAAACTCCTGTTAAAGGATCTTCTACAATAGTCTTCTGTAATTTTTTATCCAAATAATATTCTTTAAACAATTTATTCAGCCGAGCCTTAAATTCATTTAAAGTAAAAGGTCTAAAAATTACCTCATCTGCTCCTTCCTCAAAATACTTTCCTATGTCTTCTTCTTTTAAATAATTTAAAATTATAAGCACTTTTATAGAAGAAAAATGTTTTTTGATTTCCTTTACCATAGATAAAACTCCATCCTCCTTTTCTGCAATTACCAGAACCACTATTTGATAAATATTTCCCCTTATGATATCCAGAATTTTCTCAAAATGGTTTACATTATCTATTTTTATACCCAGATCCTTAAAAATTTCCTCCAAAAACACTTGAACTATAACACTGGGATCGTTTAAAAGAATTCTTACTTCTTCTTTTAAATCCTTTTTTATTAAATTAATCCATTTACTTAGATTCATAGGACTTCTTTTTCCTGAGATAGTCTTTTAAAATATCTGCATGATCAAAAACAAGTTCATTCCAGGGAATTTCTTCCAGTTTAAAAAGTTTGGCTAATTTAGCATCGTCCTGTCCTTTAAGTTCTCCTCTACCCTTTGCCACAAAAGCTGTAGTAACGGTATGAAATCTGGGATCTCTTTTAGGATCAGAATAACATCCTAAAAGATACAAAATTTCTATATCCAAATTAGTTTCCTCCTTGGCTTCTCTTATAGCTGCTTCTTCCAAAGTTTCTCCATAATCCACAAATCCACCAGGCAAAGCCCATCCCTGAGGATAGTTTTTTCTGTAAATAAGCACAATTTTATTCTCTACTTCTATAATAATATCTACAGTGGGGAAAGGATTTCTATAAGGTTTAAAGTGCTCTGGATGATACTTAGAGGTTATCTCAATCATTTGCTTATGAATTTTTCCATTTGAAGCAACTATAGTATTCAAAAAAGGATTATAAAAATTCCCAAAGTAATCAGTAACTTCTCCTCCAGCCTCTTTTACAAGCAATATTCCTGCTGCAGTATCCCAGGGCTTTAAATAGGACTCCCAAAAACCTTCATATCTTCCACAGGCTACATAAGCAAGGTCTAAAGCTGCTGAACCAAAACGCCTTACCCCCTGACATTTAGTCATAAATTCTTTAAAAAGAGGAATAAATTGATCAGGTTTATCCAAAATCTTAGAAACAGGAAAACCTGTACAGAGAAGAGAATCTATTAGTTTTTCTGTTTTGGAAACCTGAATAGGCTCTTCATTTAAATAGGCACCTTTTCCTTTTAAAGCATAAAAAAATTCATCTACAACAGGATTATAAATAATTCCTATTATCGGCTCGTTATCCTTCATTAAAGCCACAGAAATAGCAAACCAGGGTAATTTATGAGCAAAATTTGTAGTGCCATCCAAAGGATCTATAACCCAGTAATATCCTGAAGTGGTTTCATCTCCTTTATAACTCTCCTCAGCTAAAATAGGGATTTCTGGAGTTATATCTTTTATTCCTTTTTTTAATAATTCCTCTGATTTAAGATCAGCAGAAGTTACCAGATCTATAGTGCCTTTATGATATACTTCTGGAGAAGAAAAATAACTTTTCCTTAAAAATAATCCTACTTCCTTAACCAGTTTTTTAAGTTCTTCTAAAATCTTTTCGTATTCCATTTGATACATAAGTTTAAAAGATATTATAAAAATCAAAAAATACAAGAGCTAAATCTCCCTCAAAAATTGCACTACATAGTAAAGCATGTTAAAATGTTCAAAATATTGTTTACTTATCGGGAGGGAGCAAAGATGAGTAAAAATGTGGGAGAGATAATGAATACTAAACTTGAAACCATTCCTGCTGAGGCTACAGTGTATGATGCTATAGAAAAACTAATAGATAAAAGAATACGTTCTTTACTGGTTTTGCCAAAAGACGAAAATGATGAATACGGAGTAGTTACAGTAAGAAATATAATTTTCAAAGTTTTAGCTAACAAAATAGATCCTAAAAATATTAAAATTGGAGACATTGCTTCTAAGCCTGTAATCACTGTTCCTAAGCACGCAAGTATAGATGAAGTATTTGATTTAATGAAAAAAAATAATATAGCCAGGGTTTTTATTAAAGAAGACAATAAAATCATTGGAGTAATTTCATTTTTTGATATTTTGGGCTATGTTTTGATTGAAAAAGCCAAACAATAAATTTAGAGGGTAAAATTATGTTAGAAAAACTATTAGGTGGTGGAAAATTAGAAAAAAAAGTCTTAGAAAAAATTAAAAAATATCTGGATACTTTGTGCAGTGCTACTGAATGTTTAAAAAATCTTTTAATTACAGAAGATGTAGAAAGAAGTTATTGCGTAGAAAATCTGGAAAGGGAGGCAGATGTTCTTAAAAGAGAAATTATTGCAACTATCTATGAAGGAGCATTTTTACCTTATGTAAGACCAAATCTATGCACTTTTATTGAAATCACTGAAAAGGCTTTTGAAGCTTTGGAAATCTGTGCCTTTGAATATAGATACCTCAACAAAAATATCTATCAAAACATTAAAGAAGATTGTTTAAAAGTAGCTAAAATTAATGTAGAAATGTGCCAGATTTTAATAAAGGCTTTTGAGGCTTTAAGGGGAAAAGATAATTTAAGAGAAAGGAATCTGGCTATAAGAATCTGTGAGAAAAAAATAGATGAAATCAAATTAGAAATTACAGAAAAATTAAGAAAATGTGATACTTGTGAAATTATAAATTTCTGGGAAGGCAAAAATATTTCAGAATTTGTAGAGTCTTTAGTAAGGATAAGTGATATTATTGAAGATGCCAGTGATTATCTTTACATCCTTGATCTAAGCTTAAAATAGTCCCAATGATAAAACTCGCAATTCTTGCAAGTATCCTTATTGCCTTTGGTATAGGATCCAATGATTCCTCTAATGCTCTTGGTATTTGTATTGGAGCAGGAGTAATAAAATTTAAAAGAGCTGTCTTCCTTTTTGGAGTTTTGGTTTTTATCGGTATATTATTGAACGGCGATAAAGTTATGAGAACAGTAGGAAAAAACTTGATAGAAGTAGCACCCTCTGTAATTTGTTTAACTATGATTATCTCTGCAATTTTAATTCTTATTTCCAACTGGAAAAAACTTCCTCTTTCCACCCATCAAGTAATAATAGGAAGTTTAGTAGGTTCAGGACTTGCCTCTGGTTCTCCTGTAAGCTTTATGTCCCTGAGTAATATTTTAATCTCCTGGATAATCTCTCCTTTTATCGCCTGTTTTTTTGGATTTTTTCTTTATAAAATAGCAGAAAAGATCTTTTCCAGATTACCCTTTTTTAAAATGGAAAGCTTATTAAGAATTTTTCTCTTAATAAGTGCCTCTCTAATTTCCTATAACACTGGTGCCAATGAATTAGCTACAGTTCTGGGACCAGTAATTCATGCAGAAATTCCTGTAAATACTATTTTGCTCTATTTAATCACATCTTTTTCAATTTTCTTAGGAACTTTTACTCTAAGCCACAGAGTTATAGAAACTGTGGGAAAAGGAATTATTTCCTTAGATCCTTTTTCAGGTTTTATAGCTCAATTTGGAGCAGGACTTTGTGTATTTTCATTTACCTGGTTAGGTATGCCTATCTCCACTACTTACTGCATTATAGGAGCTATTAGCGGAGTAGGAATGACCAAAGGATTACAAACTATAAAATTTGATCTTATAAAGAAAATCGCTATGAACTGGGTTCTTACCCTTACAAGTGCTTTTACACTTTCTTATTTCCTAACTAAGTTAATCCTAAATATTCTTTAATCTTTTGAACAACTCTCGGAATAGCTTCTTTTACCTTAGGACTACACTCTTTGTCAAAGGTTATCTCCTCAATTTCTACACCAATAATTTTTATCTCCTTCGGCATTTCTTCAGGAAAAACTTTATAACCTATTCTTATCACCTCAAATAAACTAAGATTATGAGTTCCACTGGCATAAACATTTGCCCAGGTCTTCAGAGGATCAAATTCTACTATAGTTCCTGGCTCAACCCCTGTCTTAACCCCATCTACAATAATAGCTTTTTCATAATTCAAAATAGCATCTATTACTTTAAGATCCGTATTAAGAAGACAAACAGTATCTACCAGACCATCAAGTTGCTCTACTATTTTAAATCCTACTCCATCATCTTTTAAATTTGGATTTCCTATACCAACTACTATTGCTTTTTTCATAACAGACATTATTTTACCTTACTTCAAAAAATAAAAAAGGGGGCTTTTAAGCCCCCCTTTTTCTCTTACAAAGTTTTTAAAAAAATTAACTGTCAAAATTCCTCAAGCTCTTAACAAGCTCTCCTTCTTTAGTGTAAATGTCTATCTGGATAGGAAGCTTTCCAGGTAAACAATGAGCTGCACAAGCAAAACAAAGGTCATATGGTCTATACGCTATCTCTACCATATTAAGTATCCCTTCATCTACCTTACCTTCCTTGATAAAATGCTCAGCTGCCCTCTTCACCGCTATGTTCACCGCTCCCTTATTGTGTGTCGTCGCCACTATCAAGTTCACATCCGTCACTATCCCATCCTCATCCACCTTATAATGATGTATAAGTGTCCCTCTCGCTGCCTCAACTATACCTACTCCCTCATCCTTCACTGGCTTCCCAAGCTCCTGCCTCACATCAGGCGCTGTTATACTCTCATCACTCGCAAGCTCCTTCAACTTCTCCGCACAATGCATCAACTCTATCGCCCTCGCCCAATGATACCCTAAAGTATTATGCACTGGCTTTCCTCCAAAAAACTCCACCATCTCCTCATACGCCGCCTGCGCCTCAGGCGTGTCAAATCCTTCTCCTACATTAAACCTCCCCAACGGTCCCACACTATATAAACTCGTCCCTTCTCCATCTACAAATCCCTTCCACCCCAGCTTCTTCAAATACGGAGCCTTCACATAACTCCACTCCAATGTCCTCTCCGCTATATGCTCCAAATACTCCTTACCTCTAAACCTGCATATCTCATTACCCTTAGTATCAACCACCCTCTGAGTCCCATCATAATATGTCACCTTACCATTCTCATCCACTGTCCCCATATAATTAGTCACAACCTTATACACATCCCCCTTCATCAACTCCGCATACTGCGGATTACTTAATACCAAATCCTTAAGTGCCTTCAATGTAAACTTACCAAGCTCAATACAATCGTCTGCTAACCTCAATATCTCCTGCCTCTCCTCCTCTGTTAACCTCTTGCTCCATCCACCTGGCACCGCTGCCACAGGATGACTCGGCTTCCCTCCCAATATCTCAAATATCCTCACCGCTGCAAATCTCCACTTCAATACCTGCTTACCTACATCTACTCCCACCTTCTGAATTAATCCAACTAAGTTCCTCTCCGCTGGAGACGCCGTAGGTCCACACACAAAATCCGGTAACCCTAATGCATAAAGTATCTCCATATGATCTTCTATATAATGCGCTAAATAAAATATCTCCCTCAACTTCCTCGCTGTCTCCGTAGGTTGAGCGCCATATATCTCATCTGCAGCCTTCAACGAGGCTGTAAAATGCACACCCCTTCAGACACCACAAATGGTTGTAACAGTTCTCGGGACCTCCTCTATCGGCATTCCAATTAAGAACTTCTCATACCCCATAAATTCTACTACTTGTAAAAAGGCATTATCTACATTTCCATTATCATCCAAAAATAT
>CAZQIW010000064.1:0-8086 GCA_964593845.1 uncultured Thermodesulfatator sp.
ACTCCCAGAGCTTTATAAAGAAATAAAAAAACTTCTTAAAAAATAAAGTGAATAAAAATCCCTGGTTTGACAAATGGGCTAAAAAAGCCAAGGAGCAGGGCTATCCTGCTCGTTCTGTATTTAAACTCATGGAAATACAGGAGAAATATCGCCTTGTGAAAAGTGGAGACATTGTGCTTGACCTTGGAGCTGCTCCTGGGTCCTGGTCTAAATACCTTTCTAAACTTGTGGGAAATAAAGGAAAAGTAATAGGTGTGGATTTGCAGGAGATCAAAATAAAAGCCCAAAACTTTTACTTTATTAAAAAAGATGTGTTTGAACTTGGTGAGGATGATTTTAAATCTCTCGGAGTTGAATTTTTTGATACTGTAGTAAGTGATATGGCTCCTAAAACAACAGGGGATAAATTTGGAGATCATGTAAGGTCTGTAAAACTTGTTAAAAAAGCTCTGGAGATAGCTTTAAAGTATTTAAAGGAGAGAGGACATTTTGTAGCCAAGGTTTTTGAGGGAGAGAAATTGCCCCAGCTTAAAAGGGAAATTGAAAAATACTTTAAAAGTGTTAAACTTTTTAAACCAAAAAGCTCCAGAAAAGAGAGTAAAGAAATTTTTATTATAGCTCAGGGTTTAAAAACCAGGGGTTAAAATTGAAGATCCTTCATACCTCTGACTGGCATCTTGGAAAAAACTTTTTTAATAAAAAACTTACAGAAGAACAGGCTCTTTTTTTTGAAAAAGAGTTTTTTCCTTTGCTAAAAGAAATTCAGCCTGATATTTTAATTGTAACAGGAGATCTGGTAGATAAACCCAATCCTGATTACGAAACACTGGAGCTTTTTCGGGATATTCTCTATCGTCTCTCTCAAGAAAAAATTCCTGCAATTTTTATTCTGGGAAATCACGATTCTAAAAGAATAACTCTTTACAAAGATTTTTTAAAATCCCTAAATCTTCTTTTAGTAGATGATCTTACTTACTTTAAAACTCCCTTTGAACTGCAGACCGATAAGGGAGAAAGGGCTTACTTTTATATTTTGCCTTATTTGCCTCTTTATGAATTTAAAGAGAATATAGAAAATTTTTGGGAGGAAAAGAGAGAAAGTATATCAACTTTTCTTAACCAAAGAACTCAGGTGATGCTAAAGGATTTAATGGAGTTAATACTTGGCTTTTTAGAAGAATCTCTAAAAAAGCCTGCTTTTCTTTTGGGACATTTTGCTTTAGAAAAAGCCCTTTTTACAGGAGAAGAAACTTCTTTAAAAAGTATTGGAAAAGAAGAGATTTTTCCTCTTTATTTTTTTGAAAAATTTGATTTTTTACTTCTGGGACATCTTCATAGAATACAGAAGATAGGCTCCAAGGCTTATTATGCTGGCTCTCCCCTTCCTTATAGTTTTGAAGAAGCTCTTTATAAAAAAGGAGTATGGTTTTTGGAGCTGAAAGATAACATTCTTATAAAAGAGGAATCAATCCACTTAACTTCTCCTTTTAAGATAAAAGTAATAAAAGGATACTTTAAAGAGTTGCTGCATTTTCCAAGAGACGAAGCTTATATAAAAGTTGTTCTTAAAGACGAAGAACCAGTTCTGCATCCTTTTGAAAGGCTTAAAACTGTTTTTCCTAATCTTTTAGTTCTGGAATATGAAGATAAAAATAAAGAGGAGATTCCTTTTTCTTTTGATTCTTATGATGCGACTTTAGAGCTTTTTGATAAAAGAGAAATTGATTTAAATGAGGAAAACCTTTTTAAAGATTTTTACAAAGTGGTTGAAGGAAAAGAAATAGACCCTAAACTTTTTCAGGTGTTTAAGAAGTATTTAAAGGAGTTTAAAGAGAATTTAGAGATAAGCAATTTATAAAGTGAATAACTTGATAAAGGAGGAGGATAAAAATGGCGGTAAAAGCAATAGTGGCAGGTGCAGCAGGAAGAATGGGAAGAACTATTATTAATTTAATATTTCAGAATCCAGAAATAGATCTGGTAGGTGCTTTTGAACATCCTGAAAATCCAGCAGTAGGAAAAGATGTAGGAGAAGTGGTGGGGCTTCCGAAAACAGGTATAATTGTAGAGGATTCTTTAGAGAAGGTTATTGAAAAAGGAGATGTTCTTATAGATTTTACTTTTCATAAAGCATCCTTAGAGAATGCAAGAATTAATGCTAAATACAAAAAAGCTATGGTGCTTGGAACAACTGGTTTTAGTAAAGAAGAATTGGAAGAGATTCATCAGCTTGCCAAGGAAAATTTCCCTCTGGTGCAGGATTATAACATGAGCACTGGAATAAATCTTCTTTGCAAACTGGTAGAGATTACTGCCAAAGTTCTTTCTCAGGGATACGATGTAGAGATTATAGAGGCTCATCATCGTATGAAAAAGGATGCTCCAAGTGGAACAGCTTTGAAACTTGCAAATGTAATAGCTAAAGCTCTTGGAAGAAGTGATAAAGATTACAGATTTTGCAGAGAGGGGATTATTGGAGAAAGGGCTCCTAATGAAATAGGAATTCAAACTATAAGAGGAGGAGACATAGTTGGAGAGCATACTGTAATGTTTGCTGGAATTGGAGAAAGGATTGAGCTTACTCATAGAGCAAGCAGCCGTGAGACCTTTGCCAGAGGAGCTATAAGAGCTGCACTGTGGGTTGTGGGAAAAGCTCCTGGTGTTTATAATATGCAGGATGTTTTAGGATTAAAAAATTTATAAATTTTTCTTAAACGGGGAGTTCTTATGGAAGAAAAAACCTGTCCCACAGCAGAAAAGCTAAAAAAAGAAAGGAAAAAGCATACAGGTATAAAAGATGTGCGTTTTGTTTTAGCAGTGGGTAGTGGGAAAGGAGGGGTTGGGAAAACCACTGTTTCTGCACTTTTAGGTCTGGCTTTGAAAGAGGCAGGCTATTCTGTGGGAATTTTTGATCTGGATTTTTATGGTCCTAATATTAATCTGGTTTTAGGAATAAAAAATAAAAAGCCTTTAATAGAGTTTGGAAAAATTAAACCAGTTTTAGGTGCAGAAAATATAAAAGTGCTTAGTTTAGCTTTGATGATTTCAGAAAAGGATCCTATTTTTATGCGTGGTCTTATGGCTTCCAAATTACTTCAGGAATTACTGGAGAAAGTGGAATGGGGACCACTTGATTTTTTAATTCTTGACCTTCCTCCAGGCACAGGAGATATATTTCTTACCATGCTGGATTTATTTAATCCAGAAGGGTTTATACTTGTTACCACATCTCATAAACTGGCTATTTCTGATGCCAAAAGAACAGTAGTAATTTTAAAAGAAATGGAAGTGCCTATTTTAGGAGTAATTAAAAATATGGCTGGTTTTTTTGAGAATGAAGAAGTTTTTAATAATTTTTTACAGGAGCAGCATCTTTCTTTAATTTTTGAGGTCCCTGTTTTTAAAGAACTGGCAACAGTGGAAAATTTGCAGGAAGTAGTAGCCCTTCCTGAAAGGCAGAATTTATTAAATGAACTTGCTGATAAGGTGCTGGATAGAGTTTTTAGAATTCACTAAGGAATGGGGCTTTAAAAATGAAGATTTACGAAAAATTGGTAGAACATGTTCTTCCTCTTGCAAGAGGTAAGAGGATTAAAAGAATGTGTGCAGGGCTTTACTATACTATGGTGGAGATAGAAAGAGGAGGAGCTGGGCTGGCTTATACTTTTTTAGAAGATGTAAAAAAGTGCTGTGAAATGGGTGAAGAATTATCTTTCTGGAAAAGACCTGCTGATATTATAATAAAAGGATACTTATCTTCCCATCCTGTAGAAGTTTCTGTAGGGCTTGCCACAATAAATGCTATTTTTTCTCATAGAAAAGAATTTATAAAAAATGCAGTGGAAGGCGATATTCTTTCCGAGATAAAACTTGATTCTAAGGATGAGATTTTAATGATAGGATATTTTGAGCCAGTATTTAATAAACTTAAAGGAAAAGTTAGAAAAATCTGGGTTATTGAAAAGGATATAGAACAAGCGAGTTTTAAAATAGCTGATATAACCCATAAAGTAAAATTAGCCATAGTAACTGCTTCTACTTTGGTAAATAAGACTTTGGATTTGTTACTGGAGGAGCTGGAAAACATTCCTGAGGTTTTATTAATGGGACCAAGCACTCCTTTAAATCCTAAGCCTTTTCGTTTTACTCCTGTAACCTGGTTGTGTGGAAGCATAGTAAAGGATTCAGAACTTTTATTCAGAAAGGTTTGTGAAGGCAAAGGGACTCCTGCTTTTTTTAAAAGTGGAGCTTTAAAAAAAGTAAATATAAGGGTAAAAAAATGAAATGGACACGCTATTTACAACCAGCTTTTATTTTACCTTTATTATTATGGATTCTTTTAAGTTTTAGGATTTATCATTCAAGTTTGTGGAAAACTTTTATAGATTCTGGAAAAATCTTCATAGGAAGTGGTTTATATGGATTAGGAATGACTATTATTTTTAATGGACTTAGTGCAAAGATAACTAAAAAATCTTTAAACCGAGAGCAGTTTATAAAAATGGCACTCTGGCTTGCTGTGATTACTGCTTTTTCAGCAAGTTTAGAACATTATTTTCATATTTTTGGTTCAGGTAGATGATAGGGGTTTTTGATTCAGGTCTTGGTGGACTTACAGTTGTAAAGGAGATCATTAATCAAGTTCCTGAGTATAAAATTATTTACTTTGGAGATACAGCAAGAACTCCTTATGGAACTAAAAGTGCAGAAACAGTAACTCGGTATGCTATAGAAAATACCAGGTTTTTATTAAAAAAAGGAGCAAAGATAATAGTAGTAGCCTGTCATACAGTGTCAAGCACTGCTATGCCCGTGCTTAGAGAGCTTTTTCCAGAGGTTCCTTTTTTTGAAGTAGTAACTCCTTCCATGAAAAAAGCTCTTAAACTTACCAAAAATAAAAAAATAGGACTCATTGCCACAAGAACCACAGTGGAAAGCAGGATATACGATAAACTTTTTCAGGAAGCAGACCCTGAAATTAAACTTTATTCTCAGCCTGCTCCTCTTCTTGTTCCTCTTATTGAAGAAGGCTGGCTTAAAAAACCTGAAACAAGGCGTATTGTTAAAAAATACCTTATTCCTTTAAAAATGAGAGGGATTGACACTTTAATTCTGGGATGCACTCATTATCCTTTAATAAAAAAGGTGATACAGGAAAAAGTAGGGAAAAGAAGAAAACTGGTGGATCCATCTGAAGAAGTGGCTTTAGAGGTGAAAAATTTTATAGAAAATCATCCAGAATTTAAGGAAAACCTTATTTTAAATGGGGAGCCTGAAATTTATGTTTCTGATATAACTCCAAATTTTGAAAGAATAGCTAAGCTTTTTCTTGGTAGAAAAATTGCTTTGAAAAAAGTAAATTTAGAATAAAAAGATAATGAAAGGGGAGAGTTTATGGGTTATATTGTAGAGATGGGCAAACTTTTTTTAGCTGGAAATTATAAAAGAGAAGCCCTTGCTTTTGTTAAGGGTAAGGGGACTCGGCTTTTTACAGAAGATGGAGAGGAATATTTAGATTTAACTGCAGGGATAGCAGTTTGCAATTTGGGACATGCTCATCCAGAACTGGTAAAGGTGCTAAAAGAGCAGGCAGAAGCCCTCTGGCATACTTCTAATCTTTATTATACTGAGCCTCAAACCAAGCTTGCAGGTAAATTAAGTGAGCTTTCTTTTGGGGGTAAAGTCTTTTTTGCAAACAGCGGTGCAGAAGCAGTGGAAGCAGCACTCAAACTTGCAAGACGCTGGGCTTATGAAAACTTTGGAGCTGAAAAAAATCAGTTTATAGCTCTCTCTAATTCTTTTCATGGAAGGACCTTTGGAGCACTTTCTGTAACAGGTCAGCCTAAATACTGGGAAGGTTTTGAACCCCTTGTTCCTGGAGTAACCTTTGTAACTCCTAATGATAAAAAAGCCCTTGAGCAGGCTTTTAATGAAAAAGTTTGTGCTATTATTATGGAACCAATTCAGGGAGAAGGTGGAATTTATCCTTTAGAAAAAGATTTTATAGAACTTGCTAAGGAACTTTGTGAAAAATACAAGGCATTGCTTATTTTTGACGAAATTCAAACTGGAATTGGAAGAACAGGTAAACTTTTTGCCTATGAGCATTTTGAAATAGAGCCAGATGTAATGTGCCTTGCCAAGGCTCTTGCTAATGGAATCCCTCTTTCTGCAATGATTGCAAAAGATGATATTATTTCTGCTTTAAAGCCAGGCACTCATGCCTCCACTTTTGGAGGAAATCCTGTTGCCTGTGCAGTGGCATTAAAGGTGCTTGAAATTGTTTCAGAACCTTATTTTCTTGAAGAAGTTGCTTTAAAAGGAAAAGTATTAAAAGAAAAGATAGAAAAAATTAACGAGAAAAAACCAGGTGTAATAAAAGAAGTAAGAGGAATGGGGTTGCTTATAGGAATAGAGTTTAATTTCCCTGCGGGAGAGATTTATAAAAAACTTTTAGAGAGAAAAATTCTTACCACTATGCCCAAACCAGAAATTATAAGAGTCTCTCCTCCTTTAATTATAAATTGGCGTGAAATAGACTTCTTTGTAGAAACTTTAACCGAAATTTTGTGTGAGATAAAGCAGTAGTATTTATTCTCTGTCCTGTGAAAAAAGTTGCTTTAGTTGTATTTGATACTAAGCTGAATCGGTATAGTTTTAATGCTCTTCTTGGAGCTATAGAGACAGAAGAAGCCCTTAGAGACTTTCCTGTTTACTTTATAAAAGATAGAAGTTCCCTTATTTCTGGAATAGCAGAACTTCTGGAAAATTGCAAAAAAATAGTTCTTGCTTTTTCTTTTTTTACGCCTCAGCTCTGGGATATAGCAGAAATTGTAAGGGAGATAAAGACATATTTTTATAATAAAAAAGAAAAACTCATACTTGTTGCAGGGGGTCCTCATCCCACTGGTGATAGAAAAGGCACTTTAAGAATGGGATTTGATTTTGTTTTTGTTGGTGAGGCTGAGAGAACCTTTCCTTTGTTTTTAAAGGAAGTTTTACAGGAGAATGATTTAAGAAAAGTAAAAGGTATTGCTTTTTTAGATGAAAATGGGGAGTTAATTTTTACAGGGAAGCCCTCTTTTGTGGATCTGAATCTTTATCCTCCGTTTTCCTTTAAGTTTAATCGTATTGGACCTATGGAAATTACAAGAGGATGCCCTTTTGGTTGTTTTTATTGCCAAACTCCGAGAATTTTTGGAGGAAAAGTTAGGCATCGCTCTATAGAGCAGATTTTAAAATATACAGAGCTTTTACTTAAGCGAGGTATAAGAGATTTTCGTTTTATTACCCCAAATGCTTTTAGTTATGGATCCCCTGATGGAAAAGCTTTAAATTTAGAGGCTCTTGAAGAACTGTTAAAGTCCCTTTATAAACTTGTAAAGCCAAAAGGAGGAAGAATATTTTTTGGATCTTTTCCCTCTGAGGTTAGACCAGAACATGTGACAGAAGAGACTATAAGACTAATTAAACAATATGCGGATAATGATAATTTGGTAGTTGGAGCACAGTCTGGGAGTGATAGAATTTTAAAACTCTGTCATAGGAAGCATACAGTAAAAGATGTTTACAGGGCTGTAGAAATAATTTTAAAAGCAGGACTTAAAGCAAAAGTGGACTTTATTTTTGGCTTGCCAGGTGAGACAGAAGAGGATATAAAAGCTACCATAAGGGTGATGGAAGACCTTGCAAAAAAAGGTGCTATTATTCATGCTCACACCTTTATGCCTCTTCCTCAAACCCCTTTTGCCCGTGAAAAGCCAGGAAGAATAAGCAAAGAGCTTTTAAAAACCATAAATAAACTTCTTGGAAGAGGCTTACTTTTTGGTGATTGGCAGGCTCAGGAAAAGTTAGCAAGTAGAATTTCAGAATATTTACAAACTATATACTTGCGAAATAATTGAAAATATTATTTTGAGTTTGTCCACGATTCTTGTGATGTTCTTAGGCTTGTTTGAAAAATATAGCGAACTTTATGCTTGCTTTAAATACAACTGGATAAGTATAAAAGTTTATAAAATAATAAAAAGATTGAAAACTTTACAAAGAGAGATTAAAATGTAAGCAGAGAGTAAAAAATAGGTGG
>CAZQIW010000065.1:0-7857 GCA_964593845.1 uncultured Thermodesulfatator sp.
TTACTTGCCCAGGCTTTAGAGGTTAATAAACTCTTAGAAGCTCTTCCTGATTCTTCTTTAAAAAATTTTCTTAAAGACTGGACTTTTTTTATAGGTGTTGAAGCACAGAAGATTAAACAAGGATTTTATTCTTAATCCTTTAATGCAAGTTCTATCAGTTTTTCAATTAAATCTTCAAAGCTATATCCTGCTACTTTTGCTGCAAGAGGAAGAAGGCTGGTTTCTGTCATTCCAGGTATAGTATTGGTTTCAAGCACATACACTTCCTCTCCCACCACTATCATATCGGTTCGGCTATAATGTCTCAGTTTTAAAACTTGATGGGCTATAAGGGCGTAATCTTTTGCTTTTTTAGTTAAAGATTCTGAAAGAGTAGCAGGACAGATCTCTTCAGCAAGCCCAGGAGTATATTTTGTTCTGTAATCAAAAGTTTCAGATGCTTTTGGAATAATTTCTACCACAGGAAGCACTTCCTCTCCCAGAATTCCTACTGTGATCTCCCTACCCTTTAAATATTCTTCTATTAAAAGTTCTTCATCCACTGCAAAGACTTTTTCACAAGCCTCTTCTAAATCCTCCTCTTTTTTTACTATACTCAAGCCTACACTTGATCCTTGAGTAGCTGGCTTTACCACTACAGGATAACCAAGAGTTTTAGCGAATTCTTTAATGTGTGAAAAATCCTCTGTTTTTAAAAATACCTTTCCTTCTGGCACTTTTAGACCAGCAGCTTTATAAAGTTCCTTAGAAATCCCCTTATGCATGGCAAGGCTACTTCCCAGCACCCCTGCTCCCTGATAGGGAAGCCCTATGGAATCAAGAAAACCTTGCAAAGTGCCATCCTCTCCTCCAGGACCATGGACTACCAAAAAAGCACAATCAAATTCCTTTGCTCTCTGAGCAAGGGTTGGCAAATCTGTAGCTGGATCAAAAAATTCATAACTAAACCCCAGTTTTTCTAAAGCCTTTTTAACTGCTTCAGCTCCCTTTAAAGAAACCTCTCTTTCAGAGGACTTTCCACCAGCAAGAAGGGCAACTTTTAATCCCTTTCTCAAGAGCATCCCTGACCTCCCTGATTTTTTCTAATTCTATTACTTTCTCAGGAGAAAAAGGAAGTTTACTGAAAATGTGCTCCTCAATCTGATAGGTCAGATTTTCTAAAAATTCCAGCCTTTTATAAGTTTCAGGATTTTTTCCATATCTTTCTTTAAGATCTACAAATCGTTCTTTTACTGAAACAATCTCCTCATGCTTTACCCTTTTGTCTGCATAAAAAACTATCTCATCCTCAGTAACAGAAGTAGCAAATTTTTCAGGAAATAAATAAATGTGATTTTTTACTATTTCTGCTACTCTTGGGTATCCTAAGCTTTTCAAAAACTCATAACCTGCTTCAGCATGATCTATCTTATACAAAATAGAGTCATACTTTTTTATATCATGCAAAAGGGCTCCTGCTGTTAAAAGAGGAAGATCTATCTTTTCTCCAGCTTCTTTTAAAAAACAGCCAAGAAACGAAGATATTAAAGCTACCTTTTCTGAATGCCTTATAATATGAGCAGGAACCCCTTCTTCTTCTAAAAGTTTATAACATTCCTCTATAGAGGGAATCATTACTTAAACAGGTTTAAAAGTATTAAAAATAAAGGTGAAGCTATTAATACTCCATCAATTCTATCAAGCATACCACCATGTCCCCAGATTATTCTACCAGAATCTTTTTTATTTACCATTCTTTTAAAAGCAGATTCAAAAAGATCTCCCACTACTCCTGCTATAGCCAGGGCTATAGCAAAAAGTAAATTTAATTTAAAAGGGAACAAAGAAAAAAATTTGTTTATAATCAGTGCCACAAGAACCGCAAGCCCCAATCCTCCAAGAAATCCCTCTACAGTTTTCTTAGGAGAAATTTTTGGAAAAAAAGGATGCCTTCCTGCAATTTTTCCAGTAATATAAGCCCCTGTATCATTGCCAAAAACCACAGAAAAAAAATAAATCAGATACATTCTGGGATAATTTTCAAGAATTATCCAAAAAGGATAAAACCCTATAAAAAGATAAAGCAATCCAGTAAAAAAAGGAAAAAATTTTGTGCGGAAGCTTTCTTTTTCATAGTTTAAAAGAAAAGGAAGAAAAGAGAGGATTAAAAAGAGGTAAAAAATATAAAAAAGAGGAACTTTATAAATAAAAGCAATAAAAAGAGAGGTGAGAAGTAAAATTTCTTCTGCAACAAGAAAGCTTAAAGGAAAATCAAAAAGTTTAGCCCATTCATAACAGGAAATAAAAGCTGTAAGTAAAATAGTTACCATAAGAAGAGATAAAGAACCTTTTAAAAGAAGAAGCACAAGAAGAGGAAAGAGCACCAGAGCAGTTATAACTCTTTTAATACTCATAAACTTTTCCAAATCTCCTTTCTCTCTGCTGATAGGAATAAAGTGCTTTTAAATATTCTTCTTCATTAAAATCAGGCCAGTAAACTGGAGTAAAGTAAAATTCAGTATAAGCTATTTGAAAGAGCAAAAAATTTGAGATTCGCAACTCCCCGCTGGTTCGTATAAGAAGATCTGGATCAGGAAGATCAGGTGCATATAAAAAATTTCTAAACACCTTTTCATTTATTTCCTCTGGACTTAATACTCCCTCCTTTACCCTTTCTGCTATTTTTTTTGCAGCTCTAATAATTTCATTTTTCCCTCCATAACTTAAAGCCAAACACAAGGTCATCTTTTTATTATCCTGAGTTAGCCGCTCTACTGATCTTATTGTTTCTTGTAAATCCTTTGGAAAATCTTCTACATCTCCTATTACTCTAAATCTTATCTCTTTTTTTTGCATTTCCTCAAGCTCAGCCTCTAAATAGAGCTTCAAAAGCTGAAAAAGGGTTTTTACCTCTTCCTCTGGTCTCTCCCAGTTTTCCTTAGAAAAGGCAAAAAGGGTAAGAACAGGGATACCAAGCTCCCGGGTTTTGGTAATAATTTTTTTAGCTGTTTCTACTCCTTTTTTATGCCCATATACCCTGGGTAGCCCTTTACTTTTAGCCCATCTTCCATTGCCATCCATAATAATAGCTACATGAGAAGGAAGCTTAGAAGGATCCAGAATAAAATTATTCTTTTTTTTTGAGAAAAAGACATCGTCTTAGAAAACCTCCAGATTTATAACAAGATTTATACTGTAAGAATTTCTTTCTCTTTTTCTTTAAGAAGAGTATCTATTTTCTTAATAAACTCATCTGTTAATTTCTGAACTTTTTTTTCTAATTGAATATATTCATCTTCAGAAATTTCTCCTTTCTTTTTAGCGGTTTTGAATTTATCCAGAATGTCTCTTCTCAAGTTTCTTATAGCAATTCTTGCCTCTTCTGCCATTTTACCTACAACTTTTACCAGTTCCTTTCTTCTCTCCTCACTTAAAGGAGGAATAACAATTTTTATAGTTTTACCATCACTGGTAGGATTTACTCCAAGATCAGACTTTTGAATAGCTTTTTCAATCTCTTTTACTAAGTTAGGATCCCAGGGTTGAATAACTAACATTCTTCCTTCAACTACATTTATAGTAGCAAGTTGAGTAATAGGCATCTTTGTCCCGTAGCAATCAACTTTAATTCCTTCAAGTAGTGAAATAGAAGCCCTGGAAGTTCTTATATGAGCCAGTTCTTCTTTAAAATTTTTTATAGTTTTTTCCATTTTTTTTCTCGTCTCTTCTAAAGATCCTGCCACTGATCTTCACCTCCTTTATCTTAAAGTATTTTATTTTATCAAAGTCCCTACCCTCTCTCCAAAAACAGCTCTTTTAATATTTCCATATTTTAATAAATTAAACACTAAAATAGGTAATTTATAATCCCTTGCCAAAGAGAAGGCAGTGGCATCCATTACTTTTAATTTTTTCTGTAGGGCTTCGTCAAAAGTAAGTTCATCAAACTTCCTGGCAGAAGGATCTTTTAAAGGATCTTTTTCATAAACTCCGTCCACTTTGGTAGCTTTAAAAAGGACATCAGCTTTTAGTTCTAAAGCTCTAAGAGCAGCTGCTGTATCCGTGGTAAAAAAGGGATTACCTGTTCCACAAGCCAAAATAAGCACCCTTCCCTTTTCCAAATGTTTTAAAGCTTTTTCTCTTATATAAGGCTCTGCTACCTCTATTACCTCAAGGGCTGACATAACCCTGCAGGGAATACCTTTTGATTCTATAGCATCTTGAAGAGCCAGAGCATTAATAAGAGTAGCAAGCATTCCCATATAATCTGCTCTGGCTCTATCCATACCAAGTTTTTCTCCTGCAACCCCTCTAAAAATATTTCCTCCTCCTATAACAATCCCTATCTCAACTCCATATTGATGAATTTCCTTTAACTCCTCTGCAATTTGATTAATTACTTTATTATCTATACCAAAAGACTTATCTCCTAATAAAGCCTCCCCAGAAATTTTTAAAAGAATTCGTTTATACTTTACCTCCGACACTTTTTATTCTCCTATCTGATATCTGCAAAATCTTTTAATTACTATTTTTTCTCCGGTTTTAGCTATAAGCTCATTTAGAAGATCCTGAATGGTTATTTCAGGATTTTTAATAAACTCTTGCTCTAAAAGAACATTTTCCTTGTAAAACTTTTCCAATTTTCCCTCTATAATTTTAGGAATAATATGCTCTGGCTTACCACTTTCTCTAAGTTGCTCTTCATAAATCTTCTTTTCCCTTTCTAAAATCTCTTGAGGCACCTGATCCCTGCTAATAGCCACTGGATTAGTAGCTGCTATCTGCATAGCAATATTATGAGCAAATTCCTGAAATTCATCAGTTCTTGCAACAAAATCTGTTTCACAATTAATCTCAACCAGCACTCCTATTTTTTTATTACTGTGAATGTAAGCTGCTACCACACCCTCACCGGCTTCTTTAGAGGCTCTCTTGGCAGCAATAGCAAGCCCTCTCTTTCTTAAAATATCTATAGCTTTTTCTATATCACCTCCAGCTTCCTCTAAAGCTTTTTTACAATCAGAAAATCCTGCTGCTGTTCTTTCTCTTAACTGTTTTATTAAATCCAAGCTAATTTTTGTCATTTTTTATACCTCCTTTCTCTGATTTTTTAAATTATTCTTCTTCAGCCACTTTGGCAGCCTGCTCCAGTTCTTCCTCTCTTTTTTCCTCAGCTAAAATCTCCTCTAAAATCTCCTCTGCCTTTTCTTCCTCACTCTTAAAAATCTCTTCTTCTATCATTTCTTCTTTGTCACTCATAGCTGCTACTTTTTCTTTATAAATCTCCAGTCCTTCAATACAAGCATCTGCAATTTTGCTGGTAAGGAGCTTAACAGCCCTTATAGCATCATCGTTTCCAGGAATAATATAGTCTATAAGATCTGGATCACAATTAGTATCTACAATCGCTATAATAGGTATTCCAAGCTTTCTTGCTTCTTTTACAGCTATTTCTTCATACACAGGATCTACAATATATACAGCTTGTGGAAGGCTTTCCATATCTTTAATTCCTTTTAAGTTCTTTTCAAGCTTATTTTTTAAACGCTCAAGCTTAAGCCTTTCTTTCTTAGGGAATCTCTCAATGGTCCCATCCTCAAACCAGGACTCAATCCTTTTAAGCTTTTCTACACTCTGCCTGATAGTTCTAAAGTTAGTAAGGGTTCCACCAAGCCAGCGATGATTTACATAATACATTCCGCACCTTTCTGCTTCTTCTCTAATAGTTTCTTGAGCCTGCTTTTTTGTTCCCACAAATAAAAGTTTTCCTCCATTTGCCACAAGATTTACCACAAATTCATAGGCAATCTCAAAATACTTAATGGTTTGCTGCAGGTCAATAATGTGAATCCCATTTCTTTCACCAAAAATAAAAGGCTTCATTTTGGGATTCCACCTACGGGTCTGATGCCCGAAGTGAACACCAGCTTCAAGAAGCTGTTTCATAGTAATGTGAGCCATAAAACCATACCTCCTTTGGGGTTTTTTCTTCCGTCTAAGGTGGACTCAAACCAAGCATCCCCTTTTTAAGGGGACACCCCAACCCTTAGACGTGCTTTTTTGTGTCTCTTAATTAAAGCATGTTTTTATTTTTTTTCAACCTATATAGACATAACCTAAAAGATCATTTTGATGATAAAGAGGTTTTAATCCCTGCCTTGATTTTTTAATATTTTTAAGCTCTTCTTTTTTAATCCCTTTTGATTTTATTAACCGAAGTTTTTTATCCCATATAGCTACCCGGGAATAAAGATTAGACAAAGTTTCAAATTGACTTCCTAATAAATAATCGTAATATGAAAGAAGTTTTAATTCTTGAAGCACTTTTTCCGTGTTTTTAAAATCATTCACTTTTTTTATTTCATACTTCACTCCTAATCCTAAGGCTTCTTCAAGTTTTTTATTAATAACCTCCACATCTTTTTTTGACATCTTTTCTTCAATAACTACTACAAAGTCATCTCCTCCTACTCTATATACATTATTGGTTAAAAAATAATCATAAAGTAACTGAGAAAATTTAGTTAAAATTTCATTTCCTTTTATTATTCCTTCTTTAATGTTGTAAAGCTTGAACTTTTGTATATCCAAAAATATTATATAAAAAGGCTTCTTAAATCTTTTGGCATCCTCAAAAAGAGCATTAATATTTTTAGCTCCTGTTAGAAAATCTACATAATAATAACTTCTTCTAACTTCTTCTATAGTTTCAGGAATAAAAGACTCGGAAGTAGCTTTATAAACAGAGGCTCGTTTTAAGGCAGGAAGACATTTTTTTATGATATAAGGATCAAATTGGGATCCTGCACATCTTTCCAGTTCTTTAAGAGCTTCTCTTTTGGTCTTGGCTTTTTTATAAATACGAGTTCCAAGCATAGCATCATAGGCATCAGCTACAGCAATAATTCTTGAAAAATAGGGAATTTCTTCTCCTCTAAGTCCATCAGGATATCCTTCTCCATCCCATCTTTCATGATGGGCTTTTATTATAGGAGCGAAATCAGAAAGTCTTTTTATTTTACCTACAATTTCTGCTCCTATTATTGAGTGTAACTTTATTATGTTATATTCTGTTTTAGAGAGCCGACCTGGTTTAAGAAGGATACAATCAGGAATTCCTACTTTTCCTATATCATGAAGAAGAGCAGCAGTGTAAAGTCTGGAAAGTTCCTTAGAGGTAAGACCTAAGCTTTTTCCAATAATTAAACTATAATAGGCTACTCCTTCAGAATGACCACGAGTATAAACATCCTTAGCCTCAAGTGCAGATACAAAACCTTTCATTAACTCTTCAGACATCTCATAATGAAATTGCGACCACTTTACACCACTAAAAAGCATTAAAAGCTCGTTTACCAAAAAGCTAAGAGCAACCCTATAAATAGGATGAGGTTCTCCTTTAAAAAGAAGACATAAAATTTGATGGGGCAATTTTCTTGCTAAAATCCAGTAATCCGCATACCTTTTCTCTATCCATCCAGCAGATTTATTCTTAAAAGCAGCCAAAACAGTTTTAGAAAAATACCGAATAGTTTCTTGCTGCTCTTTTTCTCCAGCTAAGTATATCTTTTTTCCTTCGTATATGTAAAAAATTCCAATTAAATAAATGTCTATAAACTTGTTTATATAATCTCTCAAGTTCTCACATATTTCTTTAAAAATTTCTATTTCTTCTTCAAATTCCTGAAGTTCTTGTTCATATTTAAAAAAGAAGCCTGTTTCCTGCCATTTTTCTCTAAAAAAAAGTTGAAGCTTGGTTTTAATAAGTTTTCTTAATAATTCAAGTTCAGATTTAAGATGAAGTTGTAAATAGGGATTACATTCTACATTTCCATAAAGAGTAAGAATGCAATTTACATGAGTTCGCTGTTTAGT
>CAZQIW010000066.1:0-7784 GCA_964593845.1 uncultured Thermodesulfatator sp.
CATAAAGGAAGAAGCTATTTTAAATATAGATTTAAATCAGATAGAAGAGGAAATAGAAAAAACCAAGGAAGCTTTAAAAGGTTTTCAGGAAGTAAATCTTGCAAGTATAAAAGAATTTGAGCTTGTTTCCAGACGGTATGAGGAATTGAGGGCTCAAAAGGAGGAGCTGGAAAAAGGAATAGAAGAATTAAAGGGAATTCTCAGAGATTTAAAGGAGCTTTCTAAGGAAAAAATTTTAACTGCTTTAAATGAAGTGAATCAAAAATTAAAAGAGGTTTTTCCTGTAGTTTTTCCAGGAGGAGAGGCAGAACTTTCTTTAACAGAAGAGGATCCTCTTACAGCAGGCTTGGATTTAAAAATAAAAATCCCTGGGAAAAACATTAGATACTTAAACATGCTTTCTGGAGGAGAAAAAGCTCTATGTGTAATTGCTATTTTAATAGCCTTTTATCTGGTTAAACCAGGTCCTTTTTGTATTCTTGACGAAGTGGATGCTCCTCTTGATGAAAGAAATGCCCTACAGTTTATCAAACTCTTACAGTTGATTAAAAAGAAGTCCCAGATAATTCTTGTTACTCACAATCCACACATTATGAAAGAAGTTGATACCCTACTTGGAGTAACTATGGAAGAAAAGGGGGTATCAAAAATATTTGTAATGAAACTTGAAGAATTTACTTAAGTTGTAATATATACTACAAATTAACCCAGTTCCTTTAAATAGTGATTTATTTTTTCAAGCCTTTCTTTTAATTCATCGTAAGTCCTCCTTTCTTTTTCCACAACTTCCTTAGGAGCCTTTTCCAGAAAATCTTTATTTTGCAATTTTTTCTCTATCTGTTTTAATTTTTTTTCCACCTTTTCCTTTTCTTTACTTAATCTCTTTATCTCCTTCTCAATATCCACCAGCTCTTTTAAATTAACAAAGATCTCTCCCTCTGATAAAACTGCAGAAATATCCCCCTTCTGCTTTTCATACTCTTTAACCAGCACAATATCCCCTATTCTTGCTAAAAATTTTATTCCTTCCTTTTCTTTTTCAATCAACTCAAGTATTTCTGAATTTTTATTTCTATAAATTACAACTAAATCTGTTTTTGAAGTTAAATTGTATTCTGATTTTATGTTTCTTATACTGGTAATTAACTCTTGAAGAAATTTAACTTCTTTTTCAGCTTTTTTATCTATTTGTTCTTCTATAACTCTGGGATAAGAAGCTACAATAATGTGTTCAGTCTCTTTCTCTGGTAAATACTGCCATACCTCTTCTGTAATAAAAGGAATAAACGGATGAAGAAGTTTTAAAGAGGTTTTAAGCACTTCAAGAAGTATTTTTTGGGTAATTTTTCTATATTCTGGATTTTTTAAATATATTTTGGAAATCTCTAAATACCAATCGCAGAACCTGTGCCAGAAAAAGTGATAGGCAGCCATAGCTGCCTGGTCAAATTCAAATTCTTCAAGTTTTTCCCTTACCTCCTTAATGGTAAAGTTAAGCTCTGTAAGTATCCATCTTGACCACAGAGGCAGGTTTTGAATGTTTAGAGTTTCTTGGATAGGAGTATAAGCCTGTAAATTCATCAAAACAAAACGACTTGCATTCCAGATTTTATTAAGGAAGTGTTTAAAACCTTCTATACGAGCTTTAGAGAGTTTTATGTCTCTTCCCTGAGCAGCTAAAGCAACAAGAGTAAACCTCAAAGCATCTGTTCCATATTCTTTTATTACTTCAAGAGGATCTATTACATTCCCTTTGCTTTTACTCATCTTCTGACCTTTTTCATCACGCACTAAGGCATGAATATACACATTTTTAAAAGGAATCTCTCCCATAAAGTGAAGTCCCATCATTATCATTCTGGCAACCCAGAAGAAAATAATATCAAAACTTGTTACCAGCACAGAGGTGGGATAAAAAGTTTCAAGAGTTTTGGTTTTCTCTGGCCAGCCCATGGTGGAAAAGGGCCAGAGAGCTGAAGAAAACCAGGTATCTAACACATCTTCATCACGAGAAAGTTCGGTAGAACCACATGCAGGGCACTCTTTTACATCCTCTTCCTTAGAAACAATAGTTTCTCCACAAGCTTTGCAATACCATACAGGAATTCTGTGTCCCCACCATATTTGCCTGGAGATACACCAATCTTTTATGTTTTTCATCCAGTCAAAATACAGATTGGTCCAGTTTTCAGGAATGAACTTTATAAATCCATATTTTACTGCTGCCATGGCAGGTTGAGCAAGTGCCTTGGTGGAAACAAACCACTGTTTTGATATTAGAGGCTCTATCACTGTGCCACATCTATAGCAATGTCCAAGAACAAGCTTATAATCCTCTTCTTTTTCAAGCAATCCCTGATTTTTTAAGTCTTCTACTACTTTTTTACGAGCCTCAAATCTATCAAGTCCTGCATAACTACCAGCTTCTTCTGTCATTTTCCCAGTTTCATCTATAACCTTTACAAAAGGAAGATTATGTCTCTTTGCTATTTCAAAATCTGTAAAATCATGAGCAGGTGTAACCTTTACTGCACCTGTTCCAAATTCAGGATCCACTACTTTGTCAGCAATAATAGGAATAATTCTTTCTACCAAAGGAAGTTTTATTTTTTTACCTATAAGATGTTTATATCTCTCGTCTTCAGGATTTACCGCAACTGCTGTATCTCCAAGCATGGTTTCAGGTCTTGTAGTAGCTACAATTATATAACCACTTCCATCCTCAAGTGGATATTTAAGATACCACAATTTTCCTGGAACTTCTTCAAACTCTACTTCCAAGTCAGCTAAAGCTGTTTGACATCTGGGACACCAGTTAATAATATAATCTCCTCTATAAATTAACCCCTCTTCCCAAAGTCTTACAAAAACTTCTTTTACAGCTCGTGAAAGACCTTCATCCATAGTAAATCTTTGATAACTCCAGCTACAGCTTGCTCCTAATTTTTTAAGCTGTTCTATAATACGATTTCCGTATCTTTCCTTCCACTGCCAGACCCTTTCAAGAAACTTTTCTCTGCCAAGATCATGTCTGGTCAAGCCTTCCTTTGCAATCTCTCTTTCCACCACATTCTGAGTAGCAATTCCTGCATGATCTGTTCCAGGAACCCACAATACATCATACCCATCCATACGCTTGTATCTTACAAGCACATCCTGAAGAGTATTATTCAAAGCATGTCCTATATGTAAAACTCCTGTTACATTCGGAGGAGGAATAACAATAGAAAACTTCGGTTTATTTTCATCATAAGTAGGTTCAAAGTATCCTTTTTCCTCCCAAATTTTATACCACTTTTCCTCTACTTTGCTTGGATCATAGCTTTTTCCTAAAATTTCTCCTTCCAAGGTTTCCTCCCTCCTTTTTTAGTTTTTGCAAAGAATTTGGGTCCCCAGTCCTCCGTCTGTAAAAAGTTCTATAATCAAACTATGAGGAATTCTTCCATCTATTATATGAACTTTTTTAACTCCTGCAAGAAGTGCTTTTCTTGCACTTTTAAGCTTAGGTATCATTCCACCTTTAGCAACTCCGGTTTCAATTAATCTTTCTATCTCATCAATATAAAGGGTGGAAATCAGATTTCCCTCTTTATCTTTTACTCCTTCTACATCTGAAAGATAAATCAATTTTTCAGCAGCCAAAGCTCCTGCCAAAGCCCCTGCTACTAAATCTGCATTAATATTATAAGCTGCACCATCAGGTCCTACTCCAACAGGTGCAATAACAGGAATAAAGTCCCTTTCAATAAGAGTATATAAAACTTCTGGATTTACCTCTTTAACCTTCCCTACCCTTCCTATATCAATAATTTCAGGAGGTCTATCCTCTCCTGTGTATTTATAAATTTTCATCTTTTCTGCTACAATCAAATTTCCATCTCTTCCTGAAAGTCCCACCGCATTTCCACCAGCTTTGTTAATAAGACTCACTATTTCTTTATTTACAGTGCCAACAAGAACCATTTCTACCACATTCATGGTCTCTTCATCAGTAACTCTCTGACCTTCAATAAACACAGGTTTTAGCCCCATTCTTTCCATTACTTTGTTTATCTGAGGACCTCCTCCATGCACAATAATTGGTCTTATTCCTACATATTTCATTAAAGCTATATCTTCTGCAAAGGCAGATTTTAGATTTTCATCTACCATAGCATGACCACCATATTTAATCACCATTATCTTTTTGTAAAATTCTCTAAAATAAGGAAGAGCTGAAATTAAAATTTTTACCTTTTCCACAAGCTCCATAAAACTTTTCTCCAACCCCTTTTTTAATTATTTATCACAAAGAAAATAATCCAAGATTGTAGGGCGGATTTTATATCCGCCCGTTATATTCTTTAATTATAATTATTTACCACAAAGCAGGAGCATGCACTATATAGCACAAAAGCCCTTTCTCTCCTTTTGCTTTAACTCCGTGCTCCTCCCCTGGTGGGACTACTATTATATCTCCTTTTTTCAAATCTTGCCATTTACCATTTACAAAGATTTCACCTTCTCCCTCAAGCACAAGTATATTATCCACCTCTTTTTCATGGGTATGAATAGGTATTTCTACTCCAGGTTTTATATTTAATACAGTAATACTAAGCTCTTTTTGTTTTTCCTTTGTAACTATAAAAGCTATATCCACACCCTCAAACTTAGGATGTGGAGTCATTTTAATTTCATTTAGATTTACTAAAATTGCCATGTCCTCCTCCTTCAGTAATCTTCCAATTATTTTTAACCCCTTCTGGTAATTCTTTAACTTTATAAATAACTGTATCAGGAAAATGGTCAAGCACTAAATCAAAATATTTTTTATCATATTTCCTTAAAAGAAACATTTTCACAAAAAGGCTTTCTCCTGCATCCGGCGAATAAAAGAACAAATAATTTCTATTCTGGTTATCTTTAATCCAGATAAAAATAAATCCTTGGTCAAAAAATCTTTGCTGAATAAACCTATCTTCATCTCGGTAATAAAAAGTTTTAATTGGTATAACTTTTTGTTTTATCTGAATAATTCCTGTATTGAGATCTATTTGGGCTTTTAGATCCTCACATCTTAACACTTTTTCACTAAGTTTATAACACAATTTTGGAATTATCACTTGAGGGAATTTTCCTTTTTTGGTATCAAAATTGTATGTTCCAAAATAATAAATCCATGCAAATTTAGCGATCAGATCTTTTGTAAAAACCCAATAAACTGGTATTTTTATAGGTTTTTTAAAATTTCCCTGATTTATTTGAAAAAGGAGTTCTTTTGCAGAAGTGCCATTTTGTAAAAATTCTGCTATTCCTGTTAATCCGTAATTAGAAATAAAAGAAGTAATATACCAGGCTTCTTTAGCAGATGAAGTAGCGAAACTTCTTGCTATAAAATAAGTTTTTGGAGTGGTTTGAGAGCCACCATCGTGAAAAGTTGCTCTTCTGGAATAATACTCAAAAGCATATCCATAATCCCACCAGCTCCAAATAGTAGAATTAGAAGGTGTATTTTCTCTAAGATAGACCATATCTTTTACGATAGACGCTTCTACCTTAGGAAAGCTGGAAGATAAAAAAACTTTTTTCTGCACGAAAATAGTTACTATAAAGAGTAAAATCCCCAATCCATGAATTATTATCCTTTCTTTTTTAGCGCTGATTATATTGAATTGAAAGATAACGGTTTTTATTAAAAAATACACCAAATAATAAATTCCTATTCCTATAAAAGGTGCAAGATACATGGCAAACCTTACTCCTGAATGAAAGGCTAAAAGTCCTATTAGAAAAAAGGGCAGCAAAAATAAACTATTTCTTAAAGTTAAAACAAAAAACATAAAAGCTCCTAATAATCCAGTTACCCCTAAGGGATAATTAAAAATTTGCATTAGTATGCAGTCTTTAAAAGGAATTTTCTGGAGCTCAGAAATAGAAAGCATCACATTGGGAAAATCTTTAAATAAATTACTTACAGCAGTAGGACTTTTTATTTTTAAAACTAAGGTTTTTATAGCTGAAAAAAGCCCAAGAGGAGCAGAATAAAGATACCAAATATTAGGTAAAATTAAAATTCCTATCACTATAACATCTTTTTTAGAGATTCTCCCTTTTCTCTCCCAAAAAAGTTTAAAAAGAAAAGCCCCTACTAAAACAAGTTGCAACACACTTACACTATACCAGAAATAATATAAAAGTAGAAAAATAGAAGAAATTACTATCCATATTAATCCCCTTTTCTCTTCACTTTTAAAATATTTAAAAAGGCAGTAAGCGATAAAAAAAGGAAAAAAGAGATTTAAACAATCTGTATCAAGTCGCATTAAATTTGTTCTTGCCCAGTAGATAGGAGCAGTAACTCCTATAATTCCTCCTATAAGTCCTGCATAAGGAAAGCCTATCTCTTTTAAATAAAGAGCAAGGGGAATTACAAATAAACTGGCAAATATAGGAACTAAATATAATACAATTTTTTCCAGAGGAATACCTGTAACAGCATTTATCCATCCAATAAGAAAGCTAATCAAATTACCCTGAGAGGAATACCTTAAAGCAAAGTCTTTACTTTTATTTATTTTTTTATCTTTTTTTTGAGCAATTAAATTGTCTGGAAAGAATCTGAGATTATCTATGGCGTTATTTTTAAAAATATTATGTGTGTAATCATAGGCAAGTCTTGCAAAATAAAAACTATCGTAGGCAGCATAAATAGGGAGATCTTTATAATAAAAAATTGTCTTATTTTTTTTCCAAAAGCTAAGATCGTCTAATCTACACCAGATTCCTAAGATGAAAACTACAAAGAGTAAGAAATAAAAAAAACAATTTTCAAATTTTTTCATTTTCCTACTCCTTGCTTCTGTTAGCAAAACTCTTTGTAATGCTATAATTATATTTTAAATTAAGGGGAAACACAAGATTTTATTTCTTAAAATGGAAAAAATTCTTATCGTATTTCCTTAACGTGTATCCTTAAGAACTTGGATCGGATGGTAAAATTAAAAGATAAGGTAATTAGGAAAAAAAGCTGGAGAAGATTAAGGAACCTGAAAGGTAAACGATCACAATACTTCTCCTGATGAGCTGTATTATAAGAATGAGAAAGTTGGAAATATCACAAAAAGATGTTAGAATATGTTAAAAAATAAGGAAAAATTTAAAAAATAATACCAAGGAAAAAACAGAATGCCTTTTTTTAACAGGGAAGAAGATATAAAACAGGTTAAAGCAGTTCTCTCTGGTGAACCTAACTTTATTTATTTCGTCTATGGTCCTATAAATAGCGGTAAAACTGCTCTTTTAACCAAGGTTGCAGAAGAGCTTCCAGAAAATTATCGGATTTTTTATATAAACTTTCGAGGATTTGAAGGAGGATACCCTAAGT
This sequence comes from uncultured Thermodesulfatator sp., assembly GCA_964593845.1. Lineage (GTDB taxonomy): Bacteria > Desulfobacterota > Thermodesulfobacteria > Thermodesulfobacteriales > Thermodesulfobacteriaceae > Thermodesulfobacterium. The sequence goes on from CAZQIW010000066.1 coordinate 7,364, forward strand.
TCACAAGAGCTTTTTTTGAGCTGGGAGATAACAACTTGTGGAAAAAACTCAAAAGTAAGATGTCAGTTGTAGCTGCAGCTGTTGAATATGTAGAAAAAGTTGCAAAAAAGATAAATACAGCTATAGAGCTACCAGGAGAAATAATAAGAATGCTTCAGATGGGAGGAGATGACCCAGAAAAAATAGATTTGTTTCACTATCTGGAAAGGCTGATGGAAAGGTTTAAAAAGGATGGGAAGAAACCAGTGTTAATTTTGGATGAAATGCAGGTATTAAAGGACGAGTTAAATGCAGTAGGACAGCCACTTCTTGCAAGGCTCTTTAATTTTGCTGTGCGTATGACTAAAGAAACTCATCTTTGCCATGTGTTGTGTGCAACGAGTGACTGTTTGTTTGTGGATTTGGTGTATAGCAGTGCAAG
>CAZQIW010000067.1:0-7742 GCA_964593845.1 uncultured Thermodesulfatator sp.
TCTTTTTGTTTCGCTTCTCTTTTAACTATCTGAAACTCCTCTTAGGGCTTATTTCTCCTATCCTGATTTTAGTCGTTACTGAAAACATCATGGACTTTTTAAATTTCCCTTTTAAAGAAATCAGTTGGGTTTTATTTTTATTAATATTTCTGCTTGCTCCTCTTTTAATGGTAAAATTTTGGCCTGTTTATCCTTTAGAGGATGCTTTTTTAAAAGAGCTAATTTCTTCTTTTTTAGAAAAAAATCAGGTAAAAATAAGAAAAATTTATGTGCTTGGAGATATAGGAAAAAAGGTATATACAGCTGGAGTAATCGGGCTTTTTCCAGGCTTAAGATACCTTTTTTTCTCTAAGGACCTTCTTGAGTTACTCACTCCAGAAGAAATTTTAGGAGTTCTCTCTCATGAAATAGGGCATATAAAAAAGAAACACGGCTTCTGGCTTTTACTTTTGTTAATTAATATGCCTTTATTTCTTTTTTCCACTTTATTTTTAATAGTATTTCTGCTCTCTCAAATAACTCCGCAGATTATAAAGTTTTTAAATCATCAGAGCAAAATCTTTTGGGAATTTTCTTTTGGGATTTATTTTATTATCTTATCTTTTATTTATATTCGTTACATTTTTGCCTATTTTTTAAGGCAATTTGAAAGAGAAGCTGATTTGTATTCACTTATTTTAAATACAGCTCAGCCTTTAATTTCGGCTCTTTTTAAAATAGGTCATCTTACAGGTCAGCTTTTTAAAAAAAGCTGGCATCATTACGGAATTTCAGAAAGAATAGAGTTTTTAGCTAATGTTTTATCCTCTAAAAAAGCCCCTCTAAAGCGTTTTTTTAGAATTAGAGTTCTAATAGTCTTCTGGGTTTTATTTAACTTTTTTGTTGTGTTGCTCTTTTATTCAGAAAAACTTTTTGAAAAATTTTACAGGTTTATCTCTTATCTCTTGTGAAAAACCAAAAATTTTTTAAAATTTTGGTAATATGTTAAAAGGCAAGTATAAAAATTATTCAGATTTACACATTTATATTCTAAAAAATACCCATCCAGAGCTAAAAAATTTAGAAGATGAAGATTTAATAGGAGTATGGGAAGAGGATGGGGTAGGTGTGTTATTTTTCCATAAACCTAAGGATGCTCTTATTAAAGAATTATCCCGTAAGTATAATTTAGAGCTTGAAGAAAAAGATGTGGTTCCCTATGAAAAATGGAATGAAAATAGGTTTCCTAAGCCTATAAAAATAGGTTCTTTTAGAATAGCTCCAGTCTGGTATGAAGGAGAGTGGGATCTGATTTTTGATCCCAGTGTGGTTTTTGGAGAGGGGCATCATCCTACCACAGCCATGATGCTGGAGCTCAGCTGGGAATTTTATCAAAAAATAGGAAAGCCACAGAAAGTTTTGGATATAGGTTGTGGAAGTGGGCTTTTAACTCTATTCTGGGCTAAACTTGGAGCAAAGGTTACAGCTATAGATATTAATCCTCTCTGTGTAAAAGTAACTCGGAACAATCTGGCTTTAAATCAGCTTCTTAATAAAGCAGAGGTGCTGGAAGGTGATATTAAAAAATTTTTACCTTTAAAAGCAGATCTGGTGCTTGGTAATTTGTATAAAGGGCTTCTTCTGGATCTTTTTGGACTTCCTTCTTTCTGGAGTTCTCCTTATTATTTAGTTTCTGGTTTCTCTCCTGCTATGGAAAAAGAACTAAGAGAAGCTTTAACTCCATATTCTGTGGATATAGTTGCAAGAAAAGAAAGAGAAAATTGGGTCTGCTGGCTTTTAAAAAATAATATGGTAAAGGAGGAAGGATAAATGCTTCTTGCGGTGGATATAGGGAATACTTCTACAGTTTGCGGAGTTTTTGAAGAAAAAGGCAATCTTGCTGCACTATTCAGTTTTAAAACAGAAATTCCAGTTTCTACCGAGGAAATTTTGATCAAATTAAAAAATTTTTTGGAGCTTTATAATATAACCTTACGAGATATAAAAGGAGTTTGTATTGCCTGTGTAGTTCCCCCTGTGCTTAACTGGTGGGTGGAGCTGGGAAAAAAATGGTTAGTTAGAGAAGTAGTGGTAGCTGATAATACTACTGTAAAAATTCCTATAGATCTTCTTTATCCTTCGGAAATTGGAGCTGATAGGCTGGTTAATGCACTTGCAGGATGGGAAAAATATAAAACCTCTTTAATTATTGTAGATTTTGGCACAGCCATTACATTTGATTGTATCTCTCAAGAAGGGGTTTATCTTGGAGGAGCTATTGCTCCTGGGCTTTTTATAGCAACTGAAGCTTTATTCAAAAAAACTGCAAAACTTCCTAAAATAGATTTAAGCACGCCTCCTTCTCAGGCTATAGGAAAGGATACTATTTCAGCTTTAAAAAGCGGACTTCTTTATGGATTTGCAGGGTTAACGGATTTCTTAGTGGAAAAGCTTTCCAGAGAGATGGGGACCCATCCTAAGGTAATAGCTACAGGAGGAGTTGCTCAATTTATAGCTCCTTATTCTGAAAAAATAGAAAAAATAGAGCCTTATCTTACTCTGGAAGGACTTTATTATTTATGGAAAAAATTAAAAAAATAGCTATATTCTCTCCTGCAAGTGCTCCTCCTTATGAGGATTATGTAAAAGGTCTGCAAATCTTAAAAACATATTGTCTTCCTTTTAAAACTTTTGTGGATTTTTCAGATACTCCCGCAGGTTTTAAAGCTCTTTTATTGTATGAGTTGCTTACTAATAAAGAATTTTCTTTTATCTGGGCTGCACGAGGAGGATTTGGTTGTATAAAAATACTTCCTTACTTAGATGAATTGATTGAAACCAATCCTCATTTTTTTCCTTTTCCACTCCTTATAGGATTTAGTGATATTACAGCTTTACATCTTTATTTTTATCAAAAATTTAAAAAACCAGGGTTACACGCCCCTATGATCATAAATCTTCCTTTTACAGAAAAAAAAGTATTAGAGGAATTAATAAAAATTGTCTATGGAGAAATAAAAGAAATACGAATACAAGGGAAGCCCTATCAAGAAGGTGAAGCAAAAGGACTCTTGCTGGGAGGAAATTTAATTACTTTAGCAAGCTTATGTGGAACTCCTTTTTTTCCTTTAAAAGAAATGATTTTATTTATTGAAGAAGTAAATGAAAAACTTTATCGTTTAGAACGAGCCTTTATCCAAATAGTTTTAACCCTGGGAAAAGAAAGAATAAAAGGATTGATTGTAGGAAACTTAGGAGATGTGGATCCTTGTATATTTTTAAAAAAAATAGAGCCTTATCTTCCTTCAAATATCCCGATAGCCTACGGGTTTCCTATAGGACATATTAGCCAAAATTATCCATTAATTATAGGAATAACTTCCTGGTTTAAAGTGGAAAATAAGAAAGCAGAGCTATATGAGAGGATTTGAAAATTATTTTTTAATTGATAAACCCCGCCGCTACATGTATGAACTTTTGTAACTCATTTTTTTAAATACCTTTTTAAAATTCTTGACTTAATATAAATTATGGTTATAAAATATAAAAATTGGAATAGCGTATATTTTAATTAAAGGGGGGATAAAGATGACCTTTGATGAGGATATTTTGCAAGACTTTTTAGTAGAAGCAAAAGAAACCATAGAAAACTTAGAGGAAGGGTTTATTGAATTAGAACAAGATAAAAGCAACTTGGAAATAATAAGAGCTCTTTTTAGAAGCATGCATTCTTTAAAAGGAGCTGCGGGTTTTTTTGGATTCAAAAGCCTGGAAAGCATAGCCCATTTTTCAGAAGACATTCTTTCTAAATTGAGAGATGGATTAGTAGAACCTACGGAAGATATAATAGATATTTTGCTAAAGGCAGTTGATTGGATTAAGTATATAGTAAACCACATAGAGCAAAACAAGAGTGAACCTGTAGAGGATCAGATTCTTGATTTTATGGTAGAACTTTCTAATTTTAAGGAGAAACTGAATAAAAAAGTAGAAGGCGGAGAGCAGGAGAAAGTTCAGGAAAAACCAGAAGAGAAAAAAGAAGAGGTTAAAGCTGAAGAGAAACCAGAGGAAAAGAAAGAAGAAGTAGCTGAAGCAAAGGAAGAAGTTAAGAAAGAAGAGCCAAAAGAGGAAAAGAAGGAAGTAAGTAAGCCTGTAAAACCTGCTGCTCCTCAGACCCAGAAAAAAGATAAGCCAGTTGCCACTCCCACTATAGATCTTACAGAAACTCACATAAAAGTAGATGTTAAGTTGCTTGATCAGTTAATGAATTTAGCAGGAGAGCTGGTTTTAGCAAGAAACAGAGTGGTTCAACTTGCCCAGAAAATAATGGATGAGGATTTAACAAGAAGTGTTCAAGCTTTATCAATGATTACCACAGAAATACAAGAAGCTATAATGAAAACAAGAATGCAACCTATTGGAATGGTATTTAATAAGTTTCCAAGAATTGTTAGAGATTTAGCTAAAGCCTTAGGTAAAAAAGTAAATTTACATTTAGAAGGAACAGAAACAGAACTTGATAGGTCTATTATAGAAGCTATAAAAGATCCTCTTACTCATTTAGTAAGAAATGCTATAGATCACGGTATAGAGCCTCCTGAAGAAAGAGCCCAGATAGGAAAAACTCCAGAAGGAAATTTAATTTTAAGGGCTTATCAGGAAGGTGGACAGGTAATAATAGAAATAGAGGACGATGGAAGAGGAATAGATATAGAGAAGATAAAGAAAAAAGCTATAGAAAAAGGATTCATGACCCCAGAGGAAGTTGAAAGAGCAAGTGAGAAAGATCTTTTAGCTTTGATATTTAAACCTGGATTTTCTACTGCTGAGAAGGTTACCCAGGTTTCTGGACGCGGTGTGGGTATGGATGTGGTAAAAACTAATATAGAAAAGCTGGGTGGTTCTATAGAATTAAATACAATTTATGGAAAAGGAACTACTGTCAGGATAAAAATACCTTTAACCCTTGCTATTATTCCAGCTTTAATAGTAACTTCAGGGGAATACAGATATGCCATTCCACAGGTTAACTTAAAAGAATTGGTAAGTATAGAACCTGAAAAAGATCTTTTAAAAGTAGGAGATACAGAATTTTACAGACTTAGAGGAGAAATTATACCTGTTTTAAGGTTATCTCAGATTTTGAAACAGAATGGAACCAAGCAGGAACAAAAAAATCTTGTTATTTTAACTACTGGAGAAAGAATCCTCGGTCTTCTTGTGGATGAAATTTTTAACTCAGAAGAGATAGTAGTAAAACCTCTTGGAAAATGGTTTAAAAATATACCTGTTTACTCCGGTGCTACGATTATGGGAGATGGTAAGTTAGCTTTAATTCTTGATGTAGTAGGTGTTTCTAAGTTTATAGGATTGAGTATAGAAGAAGTTGATAAAAAACACGAGTTTCAAGATGTCAAAATCAGAAGTTCCAGAGAAGAAACACATTTTATTCTTATTTTTACAGTAGGAGAAGAGCGTCTCGCTATTCCAATTGCTTTAATTTCCAGATTGGACAAAATTAAGGCAGATAGTATCCAGATGGTTGGAGGAAAGGAGGTAATTATTTATAATGAAAAAGTAATACCTGTTATAAGACTGGAAAATTATTTACCTTTGCAAGGGCTTCCTCCTCAGGAGGAATATAATATTCTTTTCTTTACAGAGAGGGATAAAACCTGTGGAATTATTTGTTCTGAAATAGTTGATACCTTTGAAACTACACTGGAAGTAGAACAAGGATTATATGAGGCTCCGGGTATTCTGGGACATAAGATTATAGACGGAAAAACAGTGCTGTTTATAGATGTATATAAGGTGATAGAAATGTATGATCCGAATTGGTTTATTGTCAAAAAAGAAGAAGAAATTGGTCCAAAAAGAATATTATTAGTTGAGGATTCTCCATTTTTTAGAAATATGATCAAAAACTATCTGGAGAGTTGTGGATATGAGTTAGAGGTAGCAGAGAATGGTAAGGAAGCATTAAATATTCTTGCCAGCAATCCTTCTTTTGATGTAATTGTAAGTGATATTGAAATGCCAGAAATGGATGGTTTTGAGCTTTTAAAAACTCTAAAGAGTGATCCTAATTATAAAAATATTCCTGTAGTGATAGTAACATCTTTAGCAGGAGAAGATATAAAGAGAAAAGTTTTTGAGTTGGGAGCAGATGGCTATGAAGTGAAACTTCACAGGGATAGTTTATTGCGAATTATAGATGAACTTGTAGCAAGAGCAGGAAGTTAAATTAATAAAAAGGAGGTTTAAAGGATGACGCTTGTAAAAAAAGAAGATGCAATAGTAGTTTCTGAAAAAAAATCACGGAAATTAGCAGCTCAAAAAACTCAAACTTTTGTTACTTTTTATATGGGGGAATTTTTATTTGGTGTTCCTGCTGAGAAAATTATGGAAATTAATAAAGATATAGAAATTACCCCTGTGCCATTATCAGATGATTATATTTTGGGAATTATGAATTTAAGAGGACAGATAGTTACAACTATAGACTTAGCCAAGAAGATTAAGTTAAATGCTGAAATAATTCCCAAGGTTAATGTAATTATTAAAAACGAAGATGAAGCCCCTGTATCTTTTGTTGTAGAAAAAGTAGGAGAGATTTTAGAGATTCCTGTGGTTAAATTGGAAAGACCTCCTGAGAAAATAGAAGGGCTTTCCAAGGAATATATCAAAAATGTATATCAACTTCCTGAAAGATTGGTATTGATTTTGGATATAGATAAAATATTAGAAAGTTGATGAAAAAAGAAAAGGAAGAAATAAATCTTTAAGGAGGAGGAAAGGATATGTGGAAGTGGTTAAGTATCAGGAATTTAATAAATTTGTTGTTATTAATTTTTCTTTTAGGGCTTTTTATTTTTGGTATGTTTAGTGCTTATGAGACCAAAAAGGTATTGTTAAAAGAAAAGCAAAGGCAGCTTCTCCATCTGGAAGATACAGCTCTATCAATTTTAAAACATTATTATGAATTAGAAGCACAGGGAGTATTATCCGAGCAAGAAGCTAAGAAAAGAGCAAAAGAGGCTATTAAAAATTTAAGGTATGCAGGTAAGAATTACTTCTGGATAAACGATGGTAGTTTACCTGTTCCTGTAATGATTATGCATCCCACAGTGCCATCTTTAAATGGTAAAATATTAGACAATCCAAAGTTTTTCTGTGCATATCAGGTCCAGGCAGGTATAGATGGAGAAGTTATAAAACTTAAAGAGAAAAAGAACTTATTTGCTGCTGGTGTAGAAATAGCAAACAAAGCAGGGAAAGGTTTTGTATGGTATAAATGGCCAAAACCTCTTGCTACAGGTGGAGTAACAAAAAAACTTTATCCTAAAATGTCGTGCGTGGCAAAATTTGAGCCATGGGGCTGGTATATAGGCACAGGTTTTTACATAGATGACATAAATGCAGTTGTAAAAAAGGAGATAATCCAATTTCTCCTTGTTGGAGCATTTATTCTTGCTATAGTGATGATTTTAGGATATTGGATAAGTCATCACATTAAGAGTTCTATAACTTTTCTTAAAAATGTTTTAGCAGAGGTAAGAAAGGGAAATTTAAATGTAGATTTTGAGGTAAAAAGTAAAGATGAGATAGGAATGATAATGGAAACTGTAAGAGATATTATAAGAAACTTGAGAGATTTGTTAGAAAAAGTAAGAGATGGAGCAACCAGATTAGCCTCCTCTTCTTCAGAATTAAGTGCTATTACTAATCAATTCAAGCTTAGCGTTGAGACACAAACAGAG
>CAZQIW010000068.1:0-7637 GCA_964593845.1 uncultured Thermodesulfatator sp.
AAATAATTCAGTTATAAAAACGATAGGTAAATAAAAATGTTTTTGGCTCTTCTTTTTTTAATTTGTTTCTTAGTTAGTAAAACTTCCTATGCAAAAATAGTTGAACAAATAGGAGAAGCCTGTCATAGAGACTTTCAAGTAGCTCAAGAAGAGGCTTTAAAACAGGCAAAAGCAAGAGCAGTTGAGACCTATATTGGCACCTTGGTTGATAGCCGAATTTTAGTGGTAAACAGTAAACTTATGCGTAAAACCATTCAAACTATGGCATTAGGAAAAGTTAAACTTGTTGAAAAGCCTTTTATCATTTCAGCAGAACCCCTTAAAGAAAAAGGCATCATTTGTGTTAAACTTAAAGCTAAATTTGAAATTGATAAAAGTCAATTTTACCGTGCTAACTTTGGATTAAAAATGATTTTAAATAAAAAAGAGTTTAAACCAGGTGAAGAATTAAAAGTTTATCTCTATGCTCAAAAAAAGTGTTATCCCTATCTTTTTTCAGTAGATGCTGAGGGTAATGTTTATAGACTGCTTCCTAATTTTATAGAAAAATCTCCTGTAATAGAGAAAAAAATGGAATTTCCCACTCCTAAAATGCAAGCTTCTGGAATTAGCCTTGTGGTTGTTCCTAATCCGAGGAGTAAATCTTCTCATCAAGTGGAAGAGCTTATTTTTATATGCACCCGTAAGAAAGAAAATGCTTTGTATGATCTTTTTCCTGAAGCCTTTGTTATGAATGAAGAATCTCTTAAAAAACTTTCTATCCCATTTCCTATTAAAGTGGAAAAGCTTGCAGAAATCTTGGAACAAATTGGTTTAGAAAATTACGAAATGATAGACGATTTTTATTGGGTTGTTAAAGAAAAAAACATTAATAAAATAAATAACATAGACACAAGGGAAAATTAATAGGATGAAAAAAATTTTTAAACTTTTTCTTTTACTAATAATAATTTTTTTGGGAGTTACAGATTTACAAGGATGGACTTTCAATTTGAAGAACGGGCTGGTTGCTTACTTTAGCTTTGATAACTGCGATGCAAGAGACGATAGCGGAAATGGATATGATGGAAGAATTTACGGCAATCCTCAGTGTGTTGAAGGAGTTAATGGAAAGGCATTTAAGTTTGATGGAATAGATGATTTTATTGTTGTTCCTAATAGTAAAGATTTAAATTCTAATATCCAAGAGGCAAAAACTATTACTCTCTGGTTTAAAAGCCCTGCTTCATTTAAAGTCAAAAATAGACAAGTAATTTATAAAGAAGGTTCTTTTTTAAGAGGATTAAATATTTATTTTTTTAATGGACGAATATATGCAGGAGGATGGAATAGACCTATAAGAGAATCCCATTGGCTTGGAACATTTTTGAAAACAAACAAAATAGAACCTCAGAAATGGTATTTTTTAGCATTGGTTTTAGAGCCTAAGAGTAGTGAAAAAGCCAATAATTTTAAACTTTATTTAAATGGTAAATTGGTGGATGAAGGAAAGGGAGCAACTCTTTACCCTCATTTTGGTCCTGTTTCTTTTGCTTCCAATTTTGGTGGCACTTCTTTTCATGACGAAATGTATTTTTTAAGACAACTGGTTTTAAGAAGACACAAAAGATTTAAGCTTCATAAAAGATTATTCAGGCCTGTTTATGTTTTTCAGGGGACTCTTGATGAGATTCGCATTTACAACCGTGCGCTAAGTGAAAAGGAAATAAAAACACTTTATAAAAAGAGATTTTACAAAATAGCTCAACATATTGAAAATAAAACTATAACTAATAAAACTGTAAGCCTTAATAAAAATACAGAATTTACGAGTGAAAAAACTCTAAATAAAAAGAAATTCTGTCAAAAGTGTGTTAAATCCTTTCCTAATCGTTATCTTTTTATAACTGTTGTGTATGATTACGATGAGCTTTCAGATTTGCCTTATGTAAAAAATGACATAAATCTTATTAAAACACTTGGAAAATGTTATCTTGGAGTGCCAGAAGAAAATATAAAAGTGCTTGAAAATCCTTCTGTAGGGAAACTCAAAAAGGAGTTAAGAAAATTTGTGAAAAAGATTTATTCTAAGGATGCGGTGCTTTATTTTTATTACTCTGGGCATGGAATAGTTGATAGTAAAGGTAATTTTTATCTTTTACCGTCTGATGCATCAATTGAAGATGAACAAACTTTAAAAGAAACCGCTATCTCTCTTGATACCCTTAGGGCGTGCTTAGAAATGGCTAAAGGCTATAAAGTAGCTTTTATTGATGCCTGTAGAGTAAATCCTCCCTGGAAGCCTGCTGTTCTATTGTATAAACCTAAAATGAGTAACATAGCTTTAATTTTCTCAACCCAGCAAGGACAAATTAGCAATATGGACAAAGAACATAAACACTCTGCTTTTACCAGAGCCCTGTTTGAACTTGCCTGTGCAGGGGTTGAAAATATAGATCTTGATGCAAGCGGTTATGTAGAGATTAAAGAAATTGAAAAACCTTTAAAAAACTGGCTTAAGAGAGTTTCTGTTTCTCCAGAACAAACTCCTGATGTTTGGGGACCAACTGATATTCCTCTTTTCCCTATAACTGTGCCCTTCAAACCTTAAACCATCTTTCACATCATCTCCTTAATCTTTTAAAACAAAAACAGAAGAAATTTTAACACAAATTTTCTAAAATTTTGGTCAAGTCTTGAGTTTTTACGATTTCTTTAAGAAGGTTTCTGAGTTTTTCTCTGTCAAAAATGTTTTTTATTTTCTTTTCCACTTCTTCAGGAACATAACCAAGTTTTGCCTCTATTGCTGAAAGAACCATTTCCTGTGCATTAAGAATTAATCCCTGCTCTATCCCTTGTTGAATCCCCTGCTGAATCCCCTGCTGAACCCATTTATCTATCCATTTTTCAACTACATTTCTCACTTTCTCTCCTCCCTCTTTAAGTAACATCCTCTCAAGCTCTCCCTCATCCAACTTCCCTACTTCTAAAATATATATCAAAAACTCTTTAAAGTAAACCTCATACCTTTCCTCAAATTCCTTTATCCCCTCAATAAAAGCCTTCAATCCCTCTTTTATAAATTCTTTTCCCCTCCATGCATTTTTCATCAAATATATCCCAAATATCAATATATTTGAAAGCTCTATCTTCTTTAATAACTCCTCATCTCCAAACTCCTCCGTATTAAAAAGCACATACTCAAAATCAAGTAAATAATCCTTTATCTCCTCTGGAACATAAAAAAATTCTGAAAATCTTAAGGGAAATGTCCACTTAGCTCGCCCATGATAAAAAATAATAGCTATCACAGGGATAAAGTCTTCTCCCTTTCTTAAATTTTCCTCCCAGAGAGAAGACATGTAGGATATAACCTGCACAAAACAATATTTCTCAGGTTTTGACTTGTGTTCAAAGAGGAGATACAAATGCACAGGTTTACTGCTCTTTTTAAGTCTGCACTTTATAACAAAATCCAGCAGTTTCTTTTTCTTCTGCGGAAGAAGAGTTTTTTCTGAAGGAACAGGCTCAAGAGAGGAAAGATCTATGTGTTTAACAAGTTTCTTAGGTAAAAATAAGCGGACGAAATCTTTTAAATTTTGTGGATCAGAAAGGAGAAGTTTAAAAAGTCTGTCGTGAGGTTTATCTGGTAAAGACTTTTCCATAAAAAAATTTTGCCAAAACTTTATAAAAAAGCAACTTTTTGAAAAAACTTTCCCAGCCCCTCCCAGAGGGAGGGAAGTTTACTGATGTAGCAGAGAGAAAATATTTGTCAAACAGCCTCAATAGCACTTGACAAATTTTAATTTTTTTATTAATTTTTATATGGAAATCATTGGGGGATCGTCTAATCGGCAGGACGGTGGACTCTGGATCCACTAGTGGTGGTTCGAATCCACCTCCCCCAGCCACGCTTTTAAATCTATTAAAAAATCCTGTTTAAATCTATTAATCTTCTTTTAAATCTCCTTGTCAGTCCTTTTTCCTTAAAAGATAAATTTTTATTTTTATCCTCTTCTTTACTCCTAAATTTTCTTTAAGAACATTTTTGATTGACTTTTTTTTAATTTATGTTAATAAAATTTTTAAAACTAATTTTTTTTGCTATTTGAGAAAATTGCTCAAAATTTTGTATTAATTTTAGAAAAAATTTAAAAAACAAAAGCTATAAAAATAAAAATACTTTTAAACTTTATGGCATCCCTATGAAAAAGGCAGTAAGTTTTAAAATATGAAAGTTTTTAAAATTTTTATTATTTCAATTTCTCCTTTTTTAATTGGTTGGTTTGCTCTTTTCTTTGGTGCTTACAAAGTAAGTCCAATTCTAATTTTAAAAATCCTTGCTAACAAGCTTTTTCATATTTTTACTCTGGGAGAGATTCCAGAAAAAGCTATTATTTGGGATATAAGGCTTCCGAGAGTGATTTTAGCAGGGCTTGTTGGGGCTGCTCTCTCAGGCTCAGGTGTGGTTTTACAGGCTATTTTCAGAAATCCTTTGGTTGATTCCTATATTCTGGGGATTTCAGCAGGTGCAGCCTTTGGGTGTGCCATAACTTTTGGCTTTTTAAGTTTTTTACCGATTCAGTTGATGGCTTTTATTTTTGCAGTGCTTGCAGTAGTTCTGGCTTATTTTACAGCAAGAACTCAAGGTGAAGTAAGCAGATTAGCCCTGGTTCTCTCTGGAGTTATAGTTTCTGCTTTTTTCTCAGCTCTTGTTTCTATCGTGAAATTTCTTGTTGATCCTCACAAGCTTCAAAGTATTGTTTACTGGCTTATGGGAAGTTTTTCCCTTGCAGACTGGAGCACTGTAAAAGCTGCAATCCCTGGCATAGCCTTTGGACTTCTCCCTGTATTCCTTATGAGATGGAGGCTTAATGTAATAAGCATGGGAGAAGAGGAGGCAAAAGCCTTAGGAGTAAACATAGAAAGAGAAAGGGCTCTTTTTATTGCCTTTTCCACTTTGGCTGTAGCAAGTGCAACCTCTGTTTGCGGAATAATTGGCTGGGTTGGGCTTATGGTTCCCCATCTTGTCAGAATGCTCATTGGTCCAGACCATAAAATTCTTCTTCCTCTTTCCCTTTCAGCAGGAGCAACCTTTATGATAATGGCAGATACCCTCTCAAGAACTATAACAAATTTTGATATTCCAGTTGGAATAATAACGGCTTTAACAGGTGCACCTTTTTTTATTTACTTAATGAAAAGATCTGGGGAAGCTGCCTGGGGTAAGTAATGCTTGAAATAAAAGAGATGTATTTCAGACATAAAAACCAAAAAAGAGATGTATTAAAAAACATAAATTTTATCGCAGAAAAAGGCAAAATAACCACTGTTCTTGGACCAAATGGTTCAGGAAAGTCCACTCTTTTTAAGTGTATTTGTGGGCTCTGGAAGTATTACAGAGGAGAAGTAAAAGTAGATGAAAAGTCAGTGGAGAGATTATCCTATTCTGAAAGAGCAAAGCTTTTTTCTATTGTTCCACAAGAGCATGAACCTCCTTTCCCTTATAAAGTTTTTGATGTGGTTCTTATGGGTAGAGCAAGTTATGTGAGCCTTTTTTCAGCACCAGGTAAAAAGGATTACAGAAGGGTGGAAGAGGCTTTGGAGCTTGTTGGAATAAATCACCTGAGGGATATTCCATACACTCAGATAAGTGGAGGAGAAAGACAGCTTGTTCTTATTGCCAGAGCCCTTGCTCAGGATTCTCCTGTGATGCTTCTTGATGAACCAACCAGTCATCTGGACTTTAGAAATCAGATAAAAGTGCTTAAAAAGGTAAAAGAGATTGCTAAAGAAAAAGGGCTTGCAGTAGTGCTAACCCTTCATGACCCAAATCTTGCTCTCTTTTTTTCTGATAAGGTGGTTATGCTTAAGCAGGGAGAGGTTATGTGTAACGGAACCCCTGGGGAAGTAATAAACGAAAGGAATTTAAAAAAAGTTTATGGAATTGAGGTTGTTGTAATTAATTACAACGGAATAAATATGGTTTGCCCTAAAATCTAAGCAGGAGAAAAGTTATGAAACTTGTTGGAATAGTTTGGCAAAGTTATTACAACGGTCTTTTAAAGGCATCAAAAAATATAAAAGAGTTTGAAATAACTCTTTATTCTGCAAGGGTTCTTGAACAGAATTCTGAAAAATTTGAAGAAGCCTTAGCTAAGCTTAAGGAAGCTGATATTATCTTTCTTTACCGTTCAAATGAGCCTTTTTGGGAAGCTCTGGAAAAAAGGATAAAAGAAAAAAACCTTACCAACCTTTTTCTTTTCTTAGGGAATAGACTTGGTGGCTTAAATCTTTCTTATGAAGAACCTGAAGAGGTTCCTTGGGAGGGAATTTATCATCCTAAGGCAGAAAAAATTTTTAAAAGCATAGAGGAATATTTAGCCTGGTATGGAGAAATAGACCCTAAGAATACTGTTGGAATTCTTTTTTCAAGGCATTACTGGATTAACGGGAATACAGAAGTTGAGGATATGCTCATTGAGGAGCTTGAGGCAAGAGGATTTAAGGTTATTCCTGCTTTTGCTTATTCAGTAAAGGATAAGGCTCTTGGAACAAAAGGAAGTGGAGAGGTGGTTCTGGAGTATTTTGTAGATAGTAAAGGTAAGCCAAGAATATCCGCTATGGTAAAACTTATTTGCTTCTTCCTGGGCAGCAAAAAAGGAGAGGTGCTTTCAAATAAAACTTCTGCTGACGAAGGTGTGGAGATTTTGAAAAAACTTAATGTGCCGGTGTTTTCTCCGATTTCTTCTTATTACAAAACCATTGAAGAATGGGAAAAAGAGGAACTCAGTCTGGATATAGGATGGTCTATAGCTCTGCCTGAATTTGAGGGAGTTATTGAACCTATTATAATTTCAGCTCAAGTTGATGGAAAGGAAGACGAAAGAAGAAAAATGCCTATAAAAGATAGAGTTAAAAAACTGGTAGAACGCATTGAAAGATGGATTGAGCTAAAAAATACTCCTCCTCATGAAAGAAGAATTGCCTTTATTTTACATAACAACCCCTGCGCCTCAGTGGAAGCAACCGTAGGCTCTGCAGCTCATCTTGATAGTTTAGAAAGTGTAGTTGAGATTATGAGAAAAATGAAAGCACAAGGATACAGAGTTGAACCACCTGAAAGCGGAAAAGCTTTAATTGAAGAAATAATGAAAAAGAAAGCCATTTCAGAATTTCGCTGGACAACTGTAGAAGAAATTGTAGAAAAAGGAGGAGCTATAACTTTTGTGGAAAAGGAAAAGTATTTAGAGTGGTTTAATGAGCTTCCTGAAAAAGCGAGAAAAAAGATGATAGAAGCTTGGGGAAATCCTCCTGGAGAATACAAAAATGGAATACCCCCTGCAATGCTTTATGAAGGGAAGATTGTAATAACAGGGCTAAGATATGGAAATGTAGTGGTATGTGTGCAACCAAAAAGAGGATGCGCTGGTCCAAGGTGTGATGGAAGGGTTTGCAAAATCCTTCACGATCCAGAAGTTCCACCACCTCATCAATATATAGCAACCTATAAGTGGCTTTCCCGTGAATTTAAAGCCCATGCTATAGTCCATGTAGGAACCCATGGAAATCTGGAATTTTTACCTGGAAAAGGAGTAGGATTATCCTCAGCTTGCTTTCCTGATATAGCAATTGATACAGTGCCTCATCTTTACATA
>CAZQIW010000069.1:0-7520 GCA_964593845.1 uncultured Thermodesulfatator sp.
TGGGCAAAGATTCGAACAGACCTTGCCGAAAAGAGAACAGACTTAGCAGAACGGAGAACAGAATGGGCAAAATTAAGAACCGATCTTTCAAAAAAGAGAACAGATCTGGCAGAAAATAGAACCTATTTGGCTGAAGAAAGAACTCTTCTGGCAGGCACCAGAACAAATCTGGCTGCTATGAGAACAAATTTTGCTCAATACAGAACCATAATGGCAAAGATCAGAACAGAGCTTTCTTATCTGCGCACCGGTATTGGATTTGTAGCCCTTGGTTGTGGTTTTATAAGATACTTTGGATGGGGATGGTGGACCTTTTTTGACTTTGCTATAATTCTTCTTGGATTAATTGTAATAGGTACAGCGGTTATACTCTTTAAGGATACCTTACTTAGAGAAAGAAAAATTCTGAAGATGCTTGATAAAGAACTTACTTACGAGGCTGCTGAAAAGAGAGAAAGGGAGATAATGAAGTCTTTTAAGTTTTTGTCTCGATTGAAGCAAGACATAGAGTAAAAAGAGGAGGTGTTGGCATTCCTCCCTTGTATAGTATAAGTTTGGATGAGCTTGTGAAAAAATTTTCGGGTAATGTCAGGGGGTAACTCCCGCCATATCTTTCCAAGCGGGCATAAAGCCCGCCGCTACAATTTTCTTCAATTAAAAAATATTTTTCAAACACCCTCACCCATAACTTAAAAAAAACGATTGATTTTTATAAAATGCTGTTTCTCATAGTTTTTTTTACAGGATTAAAAGAATTTTTTATCCATATCTTTTTAGCAATATAAGGCATAAGTTACATAAATCCAGGGGCTCCTTTTGGAGAGATAGCTTTATTAGTAGCAGGAAAAAACACTTATAAAAAAATAATCTTTTTCATTCTTGTTTTTCGCAAAATATTTGTGTTTAAAAAGTTTTTTATAAAAAATTTTATTAAAATATGAATCTTTGTAAAGTTTACTTTTTAGAATTTTTGTATTATAATTTTTTAAAAAAGTGTTAAAAACAATTAAAAGAGAGGTGATTTTATGTGCAAAGAATGTGGCTGTGGTATTACAGATGCCTCTAATAAAGAGGCTGTAGAGGTCTTGGAAAACATTTTAAAATACAATCAAGCTCTGGCAGAACATAATAGACATCACTTTGAGGAACATAAGATTTATACCATCAATTTAATGAGTGCTCCTGGTTCTGGGAAAACCACCCTTCTGGAAAAAACACTGGAGGTTTTAAAAGACAAATATCATCTCGGGGTAATAGAAGGAGATTTAGAAACAGAAAGAGATGCTGAGCGTATTAGAAAAAAGGGTATTCCTGTCTATCAGATAACTACAGGAAGTGCTTGTCATTTGGATGCTGCATTGATAGATAAAGCTTTACATCATTTACCCTTGGATGAAATAGATATTTTATTTGTAGAAAATATAGGTAATCTTGTGTGTCCTGCTAACTATGATCTTGGAACTCATTTAAATGTAACCCTTCTTTCTGTTCCAGAGGGAGAGGATAAGCCTGAAAAATATCCTCTTATTTTCAAATCCTCTGATTTGGTAATCATTACAAAAATAGATCTGCTTCCTTATTTTGATTTTGATTTGGAAAAAGTAAAGGAACAGATTAAAAAAATCAATCCTCAGACTGATATTATAGCTTTGTCTTCTAAAACAGGAGAGGGCTTTGAAAAGTGGATTGAATTTATAGAAAAGAAATTTGAAGAGTATCGTAAAAAACTCAGCTAAGGGTGAAAAAATGAAAATAGATAAACTCCTTTTAGCTCATGGTGGTGGGGGAGAGGAAACTTTTTTACTTATTAAAGATTTTATTCTAAAATACTTTAAAAATCCTATTCTTGATCAACTTGAAGATGCAGCAATTATAAAAGAAGGAAATTCTAAATTAGCTTTTACTATAGATGGTTTTACAGTAAAACCTATATTTTTTAAAGGAGGAAACATTGGGAAACTTGCTATTACTGGAACTGTAAATGATCTGGTAGTTATGGGAGCCCAACCTATTTATCTTACTGTAAGTTTAATTATAGAGGAGGGGTTCAGCACAGAAGACTTAGAAAAAATTTTAAAGAGTATGCAGGAGGAGGCAGAAAAAAATAAGATTTTGATAGTTGCAGGAGATACAAAAATTGTTCCTAAAAAAGAAGTGGATGGTATTTTTATTACCACTTCAGGGATTGGAAAGATTATTTATGAAGGAATCTCCTGTAAAAATTTACAGCCTGGAGATAGTATTATAGTTTCAGGTCCTATTGGTGATCATGGAGCTTGCATTATGGCAGAGAGAGAAGGAATAAAGATGGATATAGACTTATTAAGTGATTGTGAGACCCTGTGGCCTATGTTAGAGCCTTTATTTCAATCAGGTATAGAAATTCATGCGATGAGGGATCCTACAAGAGGAGGGCTTGCAGCAACTCTTTATGAATGGGCTTTTAGTTCTCAGGTAAACATTTTGGTTGAAGAAGAAAATATACCAGTAAGACCTCAGGTTGCAGCTTTTTGTGAAGCCCTTGGGTTTGAACCTTATCATTTGGCCTGTGAGGGACGGGTAGTAATTGCTCTTCCTGAAAAATTTGCTGAAAAAGCCTTGGAAATTATAAAAAATCATCCTTCAGGAAAAGAAGCCAGAATTATAGGAAAGGTGCTGGATAAGGCAGAAAAACCGCAGGTTATTCTTAAAACTTTATACGGAACAGAGCGTATTCTTGAAAATACCTCTGGAGAACTGTTTCCACGGATTTGCTAAATGCACGAATTTTTTATTGTTCAAAACATAATAAAAACTGTAGAGGATTTACTTCAACAATACCCTGGAAAAAAGGTTGCCAAGGCTGTTTTACTTATTGGTAAATTTTCTGGGGTTGAACCAGATCTTTTAAAAACTGCTCTTGAGTTTTTTAAAAAAGGAAGTCCTCTTGAAGATGCTGAAATAGTGATAGAAATAGAAGAATTTAAGGTAAAGTGCTTAGATTGTGGAAAGGAATTTGCTAAAGACAAATGGGATTTAAGTTGTCCCTATTGTGGTTCTTTAAACACTAAGGTTATTTCAGGAGAAGAAATACTTCTAAAAACAGTTGAGTTAATAGATCAGTAGGAAAGTTCCTCTACTTCAACTCCCCATTCCTTTAACTGGTTTATAACTTCTGAAAGAAGAAGAGGGATTTTTCTTCTTACTGTTTCTGAAAGAGTGGCTTGCATTTCCAGAGTCTCAGGCTCTATCCCAATAATCACTATTTCCTCAGGATAACTCCCTCTTAACTGTGCAAGATTTAAAATATCGGCAAAATTAACTTCATGAAGAGATATTTTTTCCATAATATTAAGAGGAATTTCTTCGTTTTTAAACTTATAAATAGTTCCAGGAGACTTATCACCTGAGATAGCATCTATTACCAGAAGTTTATTAGCAGATTCAATAAAAGGTAAAAGTGAAAAACCCCCTGTTCCACCATCTACTATTTCTACCTCTTCAGATAACTTGTATTTTTTTCTTAATTCCTTTATTACTTCTATTCCTACTCCTTCATCAGAAAGCAAGAGATTTCCTATGCCAAGCACTACAATTTTTCTTTGTTTCATCTCAATCTCCTGCAAAATTATTTTTTTAATAAAAACATATCTTCTTTTACTAATTTTTTCAAGCCTGAAGGTAGGTTTCTAAAAAAGATAATTTTTACAAATTAATTAAAAATATTTTTATGATCCAATAAAAAGGATTAAAAGGATTGGGAGTAATTTAAAAAATTTAAAAAAGGAGGTCTGCTATGGCAGCACAACAAAAAATAGAAAATGGATATTTTACTTGGGAGCCAGAAGAAGGAAAAGCTCCTACTATTGAACCTATGAATCTTATTTTTGCAAGAGTAATGGAAATCCTTACTTATGTAGGAATGATTGTAATGTTAGAATTTATATTTGCTATGCTTAAACATATTATATTACCTGGAGTAGGAGGACATTAATTTTTTCATAGAATTAACAGCGAATTAACAGCTCCGCCCTTACGGGCGGAGCTTTCAAAGGGATAAGTTTTTTACATTTCAAAATCCTCGCACATCTGATTGATTATCTGTGCAAGTTTATCCCAATTACTTACACCAATATATTCATAACGAATAAGTTTTTTAGCTTTTCCTAAGCTTTCAAATATTTTATTGAGCAATTGAATTCTTCTTTTTTCAATATAATTTCCCCAAAAATGATGACAGTTTTTAGGAGGACATCCAGTAATAAGAACCCGGTCTGCATATCCTTTTTCTATAATTTCTACAGCAACATAAGGATCTACAGAAGCAGAACATCTTACTCTAATAGCTCTAAAGTTAGGAGCTACTTCCAGTCGTCTAAATCCCATTATATCTGCAGCTGTGTGAGAACACCAATAACATAAGAAAACAAGGACTCTTGGTCCATCTTCAGGAATATGATGAGTAAAAGCTACTTTTGCCATTTTTAAAATCTGTTCATTTTCCATATTAATCAATCTAATTGCTTGAGAAGGACAAACTGCATAACAAAGACCACAACCTTTACAAAAAGCAGGATCTATTTTTACTTCATCTTCTTTCACAATAATTGCACTATGAGGACAAGCTATAGCACATAAACCACATTTTGAACAATTTTCTTCCACAGTAATAGAGTAAAACTTTTGTTCTTTACCTTTTAACACATTATATACTCTAACTGCCACAGCATATCCACTTTCCACACTATCCTGAACATCTTTATTACAACCTTTAGCACATCCAGCTACAAAAATTCTTTCTGCATAAGTTTCTAAGGGATTAACCACTTTAGGTTGAAATTCTATAGGAAATCCATCTTCATCTACTAAAACCCCAAACTTTTCAGCCAATCTTACTGTTTCAGGAAGCAAAGACTGAGAAAGAACTGCTAAAGTAGCCTCATATTCACCTTTAGAAGTAAAAATTTTTACTACTTTTTCTTCATTCTTTACTTCATTTACTTTTGCTTGAATAAACTCAGCACCTTTTGCTTCAGCTTCTTCTTTAAAAATACGCATAGTTTTAGTAAATGGAGGATAATCTTCATAAAAAATAAGGGTTTTAATTTTCATCCTTGCTTGTAAAATGTTAACCAGTTTTATCACAACCGCCCAAGAAAGCTGAGCACAATAATTTGGCATTTCTTCTTTTGGAATAATAAAGGCTACCTGTTTTGGTCTCTTACCAAAAAATCTATTATCTAAAAGCCTCTCAAGTTGCATAGGGGAAAGGATGTTTTTTCCATTAAATGAAATTTTACTATTGGAAGAATTAGAGTAAAATCCTGTAGCAAGAACTACAGCTCCATACTCTTTTTTAATAATTTCTGATTCTTCCTGTAAATTAATTGCTGAAGAAGGACAAACTTCTACACATTTACCACATTCATTGCAAGCCTCTTTTATGATATAATAAGTATCAGGAATAGCGGTATTATAATCCTTATCTATAGCTTTTCTCTTTTTTAAACCTAACTCAAATGGATTATCTGTTTCTATAGGACAAACTTCTGCACACTTTCCACAACTGCAACATTTTAAAGGATCTACAAAAAGAGGCTTTTTTAAAAGTTCCACGATAAAATTACCATTTTCTCTATGGACCTCTTTAACTTCAGTATTAGTAAAAATAGAAAATCCAGCAAATCCAGATAGTCTTACTAAAGAAAGGACAGAACAGGCAGTAGTGCAAGAAGAGGGATAATATTGACTTTGCCATACACGAAAAGTTTGAATAGCATGTCCTCCAATATAAGGGTCTTTTTCTACAAGATCTACTTCTATTCCCATCTGGTGCAAGCTTAAAGCACAAGCAAGACCTGCTACTCCACCACCTACTACTAAAACCCGTGGAGTTACTTTATTAAATTTTAAAGCCTTTTCATTACTTTTTAATTTTTCATAAGCTATAAGAAGCTGGTCCATAGCTTTACGAGTAGCAGCATCTGGATCATAAGCATGTATCCAAGCACAATGCTCTCTAAAAGCTGCAACCTCAAATTTAGCTTGATCTATTCCTAAATTTTTAAGCAAAATACTGATTCTTTCTTCATTAAAAGTTAAAGAATACCTCTCGGAACAACTGCAAAAAATAATACCATCCAATCCTTTAAAATCTTCCAATTCCTTTTCAGGGTTTTTACATAATAGAGAAGTGCGTTTAACTTTAACAACACCTTCTAAACTTTTAGCTAATTCTTCAACTTTTTTGTAATCAATAATTTCTGATAAAGAATTATTACAATCACATAAAACAACCCCCCATTTCATCGTATCCCTCCAACTGTAAAAGTTTACAAGTTTACAATCTATACTTTACAATAATGATTTTAATTTGCCAATACTTTTGTGAATTTTATAACTTAAAAATTTAGCTATTTCTCTAAAAAAGCATGTATGCAATCTCCAGAATAAACTTTATAAATTTGATTATTGTCTCCTTTAAGGATTAAAGCTCCGTCTTCTGCAATATCTATTGCCAGCCCCTTAATTTCTCGCTGGGGCTGCACTATTTTTACTCTCCTTCCCAAGGTAATACTCTTTTCTTTCCACTTTGCTAAAATTTTCTCAGGTTTTTCTTTTAAAAATTTTTGAAAAAGGTTTACTAAATTAATAACAATATCTTTCCGTCTTACCTCTTTATTTAAAAGTTCTTTCAAAGAAATAGCCGAGGGTTCTGAATCCTTAATTTTATTATTTACATTTATTCCTATTCCAATAATAGCATACTTTATTGCATCCACTTCTGCTTTTACTTCAAGAAGAATACCTGCTATCTTTTTTTCTTTGTTATGCAGTTTGCAAAGAACATCATTTGGCCATTTTAGATAAGTTTTTATACCTGTAGTTTTTTCTATAGATAAAGCTGTGGAGAGACTGGCTATATAAGTAAGAAAAAAGGCTTCTTTAAGAGAAAATGGAGGTTTTATAACCAGGCTCATCCATATTCCACCTTCAGGAGATTTCCAACTTCTTCCAAGCCTGCCTCTTCCACAGGTTTGAACTTCAGCAAGAACCAAAGCTTCTTCTCCTTTTTCTCCTATTTCTTTAGCAAAATCCATAGTGGAAGTAATTTGTTTAAAGTAATAAACTTTTAAAGGAAGTTCTGAAAGTTCTTCTGGACTAAGAATATCTGCAAAAGCAAGAAGTCTATAGCCTTTGGGAGTGCTTTCTATTTGATAACCCTTTTTTTTCAGGCTTTGAATATGTTTCCAGATAGCAGTTCTTGAAACTCCGAGTGTTTTTGCAAGAAATTCTCCTGAAACAGGATTTGAGGAATTTTTAAGAGCCTCAAGAATTTTACTTTTTATTGAAGAAGTTCTCATTTAAAGTAAGTTGATAAAAACAATTAAAAAATAAATAAAGCGGAGGAGGAGGGATTCGAACCCCCGAAGGGAGGAAGAACCTCCCTTAGCCGATTTCGAGTCGGCCCCCTTCGTCCACTCGGGCACTCCTCCTTTCTTTTAATAACTTTAAAATCTCTCTTATCTTTGTCAAGACTT
>CAZQIW010000070.1:0-4058 GCA_964593845.1 uncultured Thermodesulfatator sp.
CCAAGGTCTGTCAGGACACAAAAAGCCAGCGCCCCTGGAAGACCAAATTTTTTAAAAATTAACACCATAGCAATGGTTAAAGGCAAAGAAAAAATAGTGCCAATAACAGCTACTTGAACTATACTTAAATGAGTGGCTTTGCTTATTACATGAGTCATACCTGCCATGCGTGGACATACAATAAATAAACCAAAGGCAAGCCCCACTAAAACTAAATTTGACATTTTTCCCATCTACTAAAATTTTTGAAAAAATTTATAATTAAGTGTAAAAAAATTATAAAAAAAGTCAAGATAAAAATTTCAAATCACAATAAAAGAGTTTTCTATTGACAACTTCTTAGTTTTCTTATATTCTAAATTTTATCTCTATAAAGGAGGAACAAAATGCTGGAAATAAAAAACATTTTAGTTCCTGTAGATTTTTCAGAAGTAGCTCCTTTTGTGGTAGAGTGGGCTAAAAACTTTGCCAGAAAATTGGGAGCTAAAATTAAGTTAATTTATGTATTAGAAGACTTTTCTACTTATGAAGGAATTTATTCTAATATTCAAACCTTTGCAGAGATGGAAAATATCCTTATGGATGCTGCTCAAAGCTCTATGGAAGAGTTTTTAAAAAAATACTTCTCTGATTTTCCAGAGGTAGAATCTATTATTGTTAAAGGAGACATAGTGGAAAAAATTATAGAAGTAGGAGAAGAAGTTAAAGCTGATCTCATTATTATGGGAACTCACGGGAGAAAAGGACTTGATAAAATCTTATTTGGTAGTGTTGCAGAAGGGGTGGTTAAAAATTCTCCTATTCCTGTGGTAACTATTAATCCTTACAGAATGAAAAAAGAAAAATAACTTATTTTAATTTCAAAAGCTTTTTTGCTTCTATTGCTTCTTTACTGTATGGATAGTTTTGAATAAGTTTCTTAAGTAAAATCTGATAAGCCTCTGTATCACCTAAAGCTTTAAAGGCTAAAGCCTGTTTAAATAAAGCTGCTGGTTTCAAAGGATGAAAGTTGGGAAATTCTATAAGCTTTTGATAGCTTAAAATAGCTTCTTCATAATTTTTTTTGTTAAAATAGCACTCACCTATCCAGAAATAAGCCTGCCCTACCCACTTTCCATGAGGAAATTTTTTTATATACTCCTCAAAGCCCTGTAAAGCCTTATCATAATTTCTATGTCTATAATAATTATAAGCCCTTTCATAATAGTCTGCCTCTGTTAAGTTCTCTAAGACTTTAGAAGAAACCTCCGTGCCTTTACTCTCCTTGGTTTGAGAAGTGACATTACTGGGAGAAGGTGTTATAGAAGACTTAACAGAAACTTTAATTGTAGCATTTCCAGTAACATTTTCGGTAGCGTTCCCAGTAGCATTGCTTGTAGAAGAGATTAGAGACGGGGTTTGATTTGATAAAGCTAAAGTTTGATTTGAAACCCTGTTTGGCGTAGCATTCAAAGTAGCGTTTACTTCAGAAGAAATAGTTAAAGTATTATTGCTGAGAAAATTGGAAGTTCCATTGGAGCTTACACTGGAAGGTAATTTTAAATAACCTATCATCTTTTCTAATTTTTTAATTTTTAGCTCTAATGCCTCAAGTCTGGTAATCAAATCCTGCACCTGAGTTTTAAACTCTCTATTCCTCTCCTCCTGAGCAAACTTTAAATCTTCCAACTGAGAAGCAAGTTGATTTTGCTGCTCTTTGATTTCCTCTATTTCAGAAAGAATATTGGTTTTAATATCAAGAAGCCACTCCTGAGGTATATCTCTTTTTAAACTTGCAATTTTTTCATCAAGCTTATTAATTTTTTTATCAAGTTCTGCATATCTTTTATTTTGCTGCTCTACTGCAGTTTCTAAATTTATTACTTTAATTTTTAAAGTTTGAATCTCATATTGCTGAGGCACACAACCCCATAAAATTACAAGGAAAAAAAGAAAAATTATATAAATCCATCTTTTCATCACTTTCCTCCTGAGTCTTTTCTAAAAATTTCTCAAATAATCTTCTACTTCTTTACTTAAGTCTATTGGCAAATTGTCTACATCCAAACTTATTTTATTTTCAGCTAAATATTTTAAAGTATATACTATTAATGGCAATTCTCTTTTTACCTCTTCCTCTCTAATCTTTTGAAAAAGAAGATTTTTTTCTCCTTCCCTTATTTTTAAACCACTCAAATGATATTTTAAAAGCACTTCTTCTGCAGCTTTCCAGAGAGGTAAAAACTCTGAAGTTCTAAGAGAAATTCTAAAATAACTTATAGGAGGACCTTCATCAAGTTCAGGAGTTACTAAATGCATCATAGCCCCTGTCTCACAAGCCCTTGCACTTATAAGCTGCCAAATAACCTCCTGCCATGCTCCTTTAGGTCCTCCTGGTAAAGCAGGATGTAAATTAATTAATTTTAAGCTCTTACAAAACTCTGGAGAAACAATCCACATATAACCTGCAAGCACCCCAAAATCTACCTCTTCAGGAAGTCTTTTTAATACTTCTTTATGATATTCTTCTCTCCACAAAACCTTATCTTTCTTTCTCAAATCTGGTTTAAACTTTAAAGCAGAAAAAGTAACAACTTTAAGCCCCATCTCTTTTTCAGCAAGCTCTATCAATTTATCTGAAAACTCTCCTTCGCCTTTTTCTTTACTAACAAACACATAAGCAATTTCCAGAGGGAGAAAACCTGATTGAATATGGGAATAAACCACTTTTAAAAGATCTATAGCTGCTTCATCCCTTGCTGTGGTAAACCAACCGATTTTTTTAAATCTCATAGGTCAAACCTCCTGAACTAAATAAAATATCCCATGGTTTAGGAACAAAAAATTCAAAATACTGATAAATAGCATACCTATCTGTCATTCCCGAAATGTAATCCGCTATAAGTCTTTCCTTGGGTTCTTCGGGAAAAAGCGTTCTTGCCTTTCTGAAATATTCCAGGTTCTTAAAATTTTTGTCGTAAAACTCAAAAAGAGAATAAAGTATTTTCTTTGCCTTGTCAAATTCCTTTCGCACAGCGGGAGAAAAATAAATCTTTTCAAATAAAAATTCTCTTAAAATATTTAAAGCATCTAAAACTTCATCTTCTATTAAAATAGCTTTTATTCCTGCTTCCTTAGTAGTAAAAATAACACTTGTTACTAAAGTATTTATTCTCTCCGCATGGGTTAAACCTAAAATCTTTTTTGCTTTTTCTGGCAAATCATTTAAAGTAATAAGACCTGCTCTTAAAGCATCGTCTATATCGTGATTCACATAAGCTATTACATCAGAAACTCTTACAATCTCTGCCTCTAAGGTTAAAGGTTTATCTTTTTCTGATAAAATTGGTCCTTTACCCTTAGAGTGTTTTAAAATTCCATCTCTTACTTCTAAAGTTAGATTTAGTCCCTTTCCATCCTTTTCCAGAAGATCTACCACTCTTAAACTTTGCTCATTATGCCTAAATCCTCCTGGAAGAAGTTCGTTTAATACTTCTTCTCCTGCATGACCAAAGGGAGTGTGCCCCAAATCATGCCCAAGGGCTATAGCTTCAGTAAGGTCCTCGTTCAATTTTAAAGCCCTGGCTATAGTTCTTGCAATTTGAGCTACTTCTAAGGTATGGGTTAATCTCGTTCTGTAATGATCTCCCTTAGGTGCTAAAAACACTTGGGTTTTGTGTTTAAGCCTTCTAAAAGCTTTGGAGTGAATAATTCTATCCCTATCTCTTTCAAAACATGTTCTTATATCACATTCCTTTTCTGGTTTTAATCGTCCCTTAGAATACTTTGCTTTTGCTGCCAAAGGACTGAGAATCTTTTCTTCCATCAGCTCTTTTTCTTCTCTGATACACTTTCTATCTGACATCCCTGATTTTTATTTCTAAGGAATTGTTAAAAGTGTTTACAAAAGGACTCCCTGCTATTAACCTAATTTGACTCTCATCCAGTATTTTATTAAAGCAAATAGCACAAAGCTCATCTGAACCTTTTTTTAAAATAAGTTTTGAGTGTTTATCTTTTAAAATTTTTAGTTCTTTAATCTCAAAATTTTTAAGAAGAATTGTAGGAGGAAGATGAGC
>CAZQIW010000070.1:4158-7516 GCA_964593845.1 uncultured Thermodesulfatator sp.
ATTATCTTAAAAAAATTTAATCCTTCTGGAGATCTTGCAGAGGCAAAAGCTGTTCCATTTTCAAAAGTTAAAACTACTACCGGAACATCGTATAAGTTTTTAAATCTATTAGCAATAAGTCCAAGCAATCCTTTAGGAATTTTTTCTAAGGATAAAAGCAAAAATGGGTATTTCTGTAATTCCTCTTCTACTTTTGGCTCAAGAGCCTTAACAATTTCTGTTTCAAGCTCTTGTCTTTGTAAATTTAGCTTTTCTATTTCATTTAAATACTTTTCAGCTGTTTCTTTATCAGGAGAAGCCAAGAGATTAAAAGCCAGTTCTGGACATCCCAGCCTTCCAGGGGCATTAATTTTTGGAATAATGCGATAATAGACATCCTCTTCTGATAAACCATACTTTACTTCAGCCTTTTCAAGAAGCATCTGAGTTGCTACAAAGGATGGAGAGGCAAGATCCCGAAATCCAAAAAAAGTTATAAGTCTGTTTTCTCCAGTTATAGGCACCATATCAGCAAGGGTGGCAAGTGCAACAAGCTCTAAATATTTTCTCAACTGAGGAGGAGAATCATTTTGAAAAAAGCCTTGATGATATAAATAAGTCCTTAATGCTCTTATAAGGGCAAAAACTACTCCTGCTCCGCAAAGATGATAAACAGGAGAAGAAGGCGATGTTAACTTTCCTGAAACAACTATGGTATCTGGCTTAGTATGGACTTCGTGATGGTCTGTAATTATAACATCTATTCCCAGAGCCTTAGCAGAATTAACTGTATCACATGCAGAAATTCCAACATCTACAGTAATTACTAATTTGACTCCTTTTTCTTTAAAATAAGGTAAAAACTTAGCATGAAATCCATAGCCTTCTTTTTCTTTGCTTGGGATAATCCACTCTATTTCCCCACCAAGCTGGTTTAAAAAATCATAAAGAACAAAAGAGCCAATTATTCCATCTGCATCAGAATCACCGTAAATTCCAATTTTTTCTCGTTTTTTTAAGGCATTAAAAATGCGTTCTACAGCAGCTTTCATATCAGGAATAATAAAAGGATCTGTAAAATCTGTTAGCTGAGGATAGAGGAAAGAATAGGCTGTTTTAATATCTTCAAAACCTTTATTTACTAAAAGTTGAGCTAAAAGAGGAGTAAAGAAACCACGAGTAATGAACTCATAAAGAAGTTCTCTATTGGGTAATTTATTTACCCAAAGTTTGGTTGACTCCATATAAATTTTATTGTATCATATTCAAAATAAAATAAAAGTAAAATTAATATCTATATTTTTAGAATTAAAAATTTAGAAGATTAAAAGGAGGAAAAAATAAAGTGGGAAAAGTTAAAGTTCTGGTTACAGGTGGAGCAGGTTATATAGGTTCTCATGTAGTGAAATTGCTCTGCAAAGCAGGGTATGAAGTGGTAATTATAGATAATCTTTCTGCTACAGGTAAAAAAATACCCTATGGTAAACTCTATCAAATAGATCTTGCAAACAAAGAAGAAGTAGAAAAAATTTTAAAAGAAGAAAGACCTGAAGTAGTGATGCATTTTGCAGCTTATATAGTAGTGCCTGAGAGTGTAAGAGAGCCTTTAAAGTATTACGAAAATAATGTTGGAAACACTATTAAACTCCTTTCTGCAATGAAAAAATTTGAGATTAAAAACTTTATTTTTTCTTCTTCAGCAGCAGTATATGGAATGCCAGAAAAAATTCCTGTTACTGAGGAGGCTCCTTTAAAACCTATTAATCCTTATGGAGAAACCAAAGCTATAGTGGAAAAAATTTTAAAAGATATGGCTCAAGCAGGGGAAATAAATTATATAGCTTTAAGATATTTTAATGTAGCTGGAGCTGATCCTGAAGGAGAACTTGGTCCTAATTATAATCAGCCTACTCATTTAATTATAAGGGCATTGAAAACTGCTAAGGGGGAATTTCCTTATTTAGAAATCTATGGAACAGACTATCCTACTCCTGATGGAACATGTATAAGAGATTACATCCATGTGATAGATCTTGCTTCAGCCCATATCCTGGCAATGGAATATCTTCTCTCAGAAAAAAAGTCACTTATTCTTAACTGTGGATATGGAAGAGGGTTTTCTGTAAAAGAAGTTGTGGCTACAGTTAAAAAAGTAACTGGAGTGGATTTTAAGGTTGTTGAAACAGATAGACGACCTGGAGATCCTCCGATTCTTATTGCTGATAATAAAAAAATTAAAAAAATTTTAAATTGGCAGCCTCAATATGATTCTCTGGAAACCATTATAACACATGCCTGGAGGTGGGAGCAGAGACATTAAGGAGGTTTCCAATGAAAAAAATAAAATTGGCAATAGTAGGAGCTGGACCTGCAGGTATAGCTACAGCTATAGAAGCTAAAGCTAATAAAATAGAACCAGTTATAGTGCTGGAAAAATCAGAAAATGTTTGCAATACCATAGTAAAGTTTTACAAACCAGGAAAAAGAGTAGATGCGAATTTTAAAGGCTCTAATGAAAAACCTATAGGATTGTGCTCTTTTGAAACAGAAACCAAGGAGAAATTTCTTGAAAGAATAAAAAACTGGATTAAAAAATGGGATCTTGATATCAGAACCAACGCTGAAGTTGTGGATATAATTAAAAAAGATGGAGAATATGAAATTTGTTTAAAAAATGAAGAAAAATTTTTAGCAGATTTTGTAGTTATTGCTATAGGTATTTTTGGAAAGCCTAATAAACCCTCTTATCCCATTCCTGCTGAAATAAAAGATAGGGTCTTTTTTGAACCACCAGGGAATTATCCTGAGAACGGAAAGGTTCTGGTTGTAGGAGGTGGTAATAGTGCTGCAGAGATAGCTTATGCCCTTTGTGAGAAAAATGAAGTATTTCTTTCTTATAGAAGAGAAAAATTTTTTAGAATAAACGAAAATAATCTAAAAATTTTGGAAGAAAAAGCAAAAGAGGGTAAAATAAAACTTCTTCTGGGAACTGACATAGAAAAAGTAGAAGCTTTTGATGATAAAATAAAGGTTTATTTTAAAGGTGGTAAAGAAGAAATTTATGATTATATTTTCTATTGTCTTGGAGGAACTACTCCTAAGGGATTTTTAAGAAAAATAGGTATTGAATTTAATGAGGAAGGTGAGGTTGTAATAGATGAGTTTTTTGAAACCAATCTTCCAGGAGTGTTTCTTGCAGGAGATATTGCAGTAAAAAATGGAAATATCATTAAAGCATTTAATACTGCCCACTTAGTAGTGAAAAGAATAAAAGAAAAATATTTAGAAAATAAGGAAAAATAAAAAAGCCGGCGTAGCTCAGCGGTAGAGCAGCGGATTCGTAATCCGCAGGTCACGGGTTCAAATCCCGTCGCCGGCT
>CAZQIW010000071.1:0-7462 GCA_964593845.1 uncultured Thermodesulfatator sp.
CTTTAACCGCAAACTCTTTCGGTAGTCTAACAGCTAAAGAATTACCACTCTTGAAGACTTTGGTTGTTTTCATTGTCACTCTCGTAAGTGTTTACCTTAAGTATATACCTAAACTGCTAAAAATTCAAGTGGCGGGGTTTACCCTCTTCAGATGTAATCCAAATATAGCAGCGGGGTTTATCCCCGCCAGATAAATGCACGAGTTTTCAATACATCTGTTTTTAAACAGTGCGAGGACAGGTAAAATTTTTGATCAGCCCTTTCAAGAGAACAGCTTAAATTTCAAATTTTTACCACTCCTTCAAATGTTAGTTTTAAAGCAATAAAGTTTTGTATTAAAAATATAAAAAAATTAGCAACAAGTCAAATAGAAAATTTCAATAATTGAGAAGACTTAAATTTAGAAATTTCTATAAATGAATCCGTAACATTTACAAACTGATAGAGAGGGAGTCCTCAAATTTGAATTATTTGACAAAAGATTTTAAAGTATAAGTGTTTTAATGCTTGATCTTTCTGCTTTTCTGTCTGTAAATTTTTTTAAACCTTCTGCCATACTTCCAATTTATTTACTTACTTTTTTGAACCCTCATCCTGTAAGTTTTTCTATTTCTCCTTCAATTTCCAAGTAAATTCTTTCTAATTGTTTTTTCATTTTTTCATCTGCTTTCCACATGCCCCGAGAAATAGCTTCAAGCAGTTTTTCTAAAATGTTTTGCAAAGCATAGGGATTAACTTTCTTAAGCCAGTTTTTCATTTCTTTATCCAAAGCATATTTTTTAGCTATTTCTTCATACATCCAGTCTTCTATTACTTCAGCAGTGGCATCCCAGCCAAATACAATATCAACTACATAAGAAATATCCCCTGCTCCTTTATATCCGTGTTTCTTCATGCCTTCAAGCCATTTAGGATTAACCAAACGAGCTCTTAAAATATGATTAGTTTCTTCTGCTAAGGTTCTTACTTTTGCTCTTCTGGGATCAGAGCTATCTCCTACTAAAGACAAAGGATACTCACCTTTAACAACCTTAACTGCTGTAATTAGTCCTCCGTAATAGTTATAATAATCTGTGCAAGACATAATATCATACTCCCTGGTATCTTCATTTTTTACAGTAACCTCCATCCTGGAAAGAAGATTTTTAAAATTTTCTGTTTTTACCTTTCCATAAGAACCTTTTCCATAAGCATAAGCACTCCACTTTATGTAAATATTCCCCAAATCTTCCTGAGTTTTCCAATTTTTAGACTCTATTAATTCTGCAACACCTGCTCCATAAGTCCCTGGAGGGCATCCAAAAACTCTAAAAGTCGCCTCTCTAAAAGCCTCTTCTTCTTTCATGCCCATTTTTATATACTTTTCCATATCTTCCAGAACATTTTTTCTTAATATATTCATTTCAGGAGGTTCTTTTAGCTTGGCTACCATCTGCACAGCTTCATCAATAAGTTCTGCTAAATTTGGAAAAGCATCTCTGAAAAAACCAGACATCCTTACAGTAACATCAAATCTTGGTCTTCCAAGCTCTTCAAGTGGAATTACTTCTAATCCTTCTACCCTTCCACTACCTTTAGCCCAGCGAGGTTTTACTCCCATAAGGTAAAAAATTTCTGCTATATCATCTCCTTTAGTTCTCATAGTGCTGGTTCCCCATAAAATTATTCCTATATTAGAAGGATATTTTCCAGTTTCTTTTAAAGATTTTTCTATAAGTTCTTCAGCCAGTCGTTTACCTACTTCCCAGGCAGAAGGAGTAGGAATTTGAAAGGGATCTACAGAATAAAAGTTTCTCCCTGTAGGTAAAATATCTGCCTGACCACGAGTTGGAGCACCAGAAGGTCCTGGAAGAACAAACTTTCCTGAAAGTGCCTCCAAAGTTGCATCTATCTCTTCTACAGTTTTTCTAATATTTAAAACTAAATTCTCGCAAATATATTTTAAAACCTTAGCAACCTCTTTATCAAACTTCCCCAAATGCTTTTTAATAGTATTTTCTATCACTTCTTTAGAAAAATCTTTCTCCTCTAATTCCTTTACCAAAAACAAAGCTGTTTTATGGGCTTCCTGGATAATCTCTCCCCCTGTTTTTCCTTTAAAATGTGGAAGCACTTTTCCCTTATTATTAATCAGCTTGTCATAATCGTATCCCCAGACCTTTAAAATAGCCTCTCTTAAAGATGGAATTTCTCCATTGGGTAATCGGGTTAATTGAACCAAAAATTCTACCAATCTATCTCCTTCAGGAGGTTTACCCATAATATGAAGCCCATCATTTATCATAGTATCTCTTAGTTCATCTAAATAATCGTGTAATTTTTCTAAAAAGCTCTCAAAATCAGCAAAAACTTCTTCTTTTTTCACATTTAAATCTTTATCTAATTTAGCCTCGCATACAGCTTCCCATATCAGTGGTTTAAGGACTTCTATTTTTTTAGGATCCTCTCTTTGAGCATCTGCATATTCTTTTAATAAATTATCCACCTTAGCAAGTTCTTCATACAAGTCTGCATTTGTAAACACAGGAGTAAGATGATCTATAATACAGCAATAAGACCTTCTCTTAGCCTGAGTTCCTTCTCCAGGGTCATTTATAATGTAAGGATAAATATTAGGAAGATCCATAATAGCAAGATCAGGATAACATTCTTCAGAAAGCCCTGCAGATTTTCCAGGGAGCCATTCTAAAGACCCGTGTTTCCCTACATGAATAACAGCATCTGCTTTAAATACATTCTTGATCCATCTATAAAAAGCTAAATAATAATAAGGAGGAGAAAGCTTTGTATCGTGGTAAATTTTTTCTATATTTTCTAAATATCCTCTGGGAGGCTGAATAGTAATAAAAATATTTCCATTTATTACCCCTGGAAAATACATCTTATTTTCCCAGACAAAGAGTTTCCCTGGGATTTCTCCCCAATCTTCTTTTAACTTTTCTTTTACTTTTACAGGTAAATCTTTAAAACTCTCTTCTATTTCTGGTTTTTCCATAATAGCCTGGGCTTTTTCTGAGACTTGTTCAGGTATTAACCATTTTTGGTCACAGGTAAGCCCAGATAGAAGCTCTTTTACTATTTCTTCTCCATTTTTATAAGTTCTTTCTACTTTGTATCCCTCAGCTTTTAATCTATTCACTATTTCTTTTACACTTTCAAAGCTATCAAGCCCTGCAGCACATCCTATTCTATCATTCCTGGGAGGATAGTTATGAAAAATAATAGCTATTCTTTTTTCTTCATTTTTCTTCCTTCTTAACTTAGCCCAGTTTAAAGCTAAGGATACAACCTTTTTTATTCTTTCTGGTATAGGAATTTGCCTTGCTATTAAAGCACCTGTAAGAGGGTCTATTTCACTTTCTTCTCTTGAGGCAACAGGCACGGTTATTAAATTTCCATCAAATTCAGGTTGGGCAACAGAATATGCTACATCCATAATAGAAATTCCTTGCCAGCTCTCTTTCCAGTCCTTATAAGAACTCCACATAGGTATAGCCTGTAACACAGGCACATCTAAATACTTCAAAAGTCCTTTATACTCTGGAGCAAAAAGAGTTAAAGAAAATAACATAGGGCTTATTAAACAATCTATAATGGTTTTATCGTTAATTTTAAAAAACTCTTTTACTACATAATCTGCTCCTTTATTCCCTCTTTCTTCGTCTTTGTATCTCAAATGAAAAACAGCTATTACATTCCCTCCCTGCTTTTCAACTTCTCTTATTAAAGCATCAATATAGGCTAAATCACCATTTAACCAGTAACTTTGATAAAACCAGATCCCTATAGTGGGTTTTTGAGGATCTATTTTTAAAGGATAATACTCTTCTAAGGTAAATATTTTTGAAAAATCAGGATGATAAATGCCTTCTTCTGGAGGCTTAACAGGTTCACTAAAAGTGATTTTTTCTTTAAATAAAAGATGGCGAAGATATTTAAACATATTGTAAAAATTAACTGCTCCTCCATAAGAAAGATACTGATTTAAAATTATCCATGGTTCCTTTCCAAAGTCTGGATCATATTCTTTAGCTGCTAAAATCCCATCTTCCTCTTTTCCAGAAGGATAAATATGAACATAAGGAATTTTTTCTCCAGAAACTTTTTTCTCTGAAATAGCCTTCATTAATGCATCAAACACAGGACAGGATTGTCTTCCTCCATGAAGAGTGATAAACACTGCATCTGCTAAAAGTGCATTTTTTACAAATTCCTGAGCACTCTTTTCATTTAAAAGCTGTGATCCAGTTCTTGCTATAACTTTTATCTTTCCTCCTTCTTTTCTAAACTTTTCTATTCCAGCACTTAACGAACTAATTTCCAAAGAATGCGGACTGTAATAACAGAAAACTAATGGCTTCATTTTTTACCCCCTCTCTAAATACTCTGCAAAAACTCTATACATAACACAAATCAGTTTTTTATTTTCTCCTCTATCATAATAGGTTCTACTTGGGCAGTCTTCAGGACAAAAATCTTTAATTTTACAACTTAAACACAAAGAGCTTTCTAAAGAAAATTTTTGTAAAGCTAAAAATCCTGAAACTTCTGGATTTTCCAAAGTCCCACAGTAAAAATTAAAATCATCAGCAGTTTGAGAACAGGGATAAAGTCTGCCATCAGGACAAACAGCCAAACTCTCCTCTTTTAAAGCTAAACAAAAAGGTTCTTTAAATCCCTTTTCAGCTCTGTTTTTAAATATCTCAAGCTCTCTAATCTTACAGGTTTTATTCTAATTTTATTAATGAAATCTAAAATTTTTAAAAATTCTTTTAAAACCTCTTTAAATTCTTCTTTCTCAGGAAGCTGTAATTGAGAATTTTTAAAACTTTTTCCTTTTTTAACTATAAGACTCCAGGCAATACCTTCAAAATTAGGAAAAGTGCTTAATAAAAGCAAAAGTTTGGGTAAAAATTTAAGATTCAGATGGGTTATTACTGAAGTGACCTTAAAAGAAATTTCATTTTCTGCAAGCACTTTTAAATTTGCAAAAACTTCATTTGCTTTTCCTTTTAAAGTTTCCTGAATTTCTGGCGGTCCGTCTATGCTTATACTTACTTGAATTTTATACTTTTTTAAAAGTTTAACTATGGCTTTATCTAAAAGAGTTCCATTAGTTTGAATTCCTATGGTTGCAGGGAAATTGTTTTTATAAATAAATTTAGCTAATTTTTCTATAAGCTCTGGATAAAGAAGAGGTTCTCCTCCTGTTAATTGCACATGGAAATAATCTTTTGAAGCCCCTGCCCAAACTAAAACTTCTTCTGCTATTTCAAAAGGCATACTTTGAGAATTAGACTTTTTTCCTCTATAACAATACGCACAATCTAAATTACAAGCATCTGTTAATAAAAGCATTAAAAATCTGGGTTTGAATTTATTCATTTAAAACAACTTTACTATAAGACACTCCAAAAATTTTCTGGTAAAAAGAATTGCTATACTTTATAAAATCTATATCTTTAAATTGCTCTGGGTAAACTTTCATCCCTATCCAGAGGCTAAGAATAACCAGAGAAGGAGACCATGTCCCCAGATTTCTTGGAGCCTTGTAAACCTTACCTTCTTTTACGGCTTTTATAAGTTTCCATTGAGGATTGTATAAAATATCTTCTGGTTTTGCCTTGGTAAATCCCCAGAGAAGAATTACATCTGGATTATATTTAATTAGATGCTCTATAGAAGTTCCTAATATAGTGTTACAATCAGGTTTTATCAGTGTGCCTACATTTATTACATTTACTTTTTTAAAAATATCATCTACAATAGTTCCTTTACAGGCTATACTTAAGGGGGCTAATCTATAAATCCACACTACTTTTTTAGGTTGAGAAATATTAGCTATCCTTTTTTGAATTAAATTTAGGGTATTTTCCATTTCATTTATTAAAAATTGTGCTCTTTTTTCCTTACCAAAAAGGATTGCAAAAAGTTGAATAACTTTATAAAATTCAGAAATCGTTTCTGGATTAATAGTAATTACCTTGAGTCCATGCCTTTCCATAAATTCTACAACCTGAGGATAAAACGGACCTGTGATAACTACATCTGGTTTGAGTTTAAGAAGTGTTTCCATATTAACATATTTTCCCATTCCACTTCCTGTAGGAACTATATTCTTTTTCCAGTCTGGTTTTATATAATTAAAAAATTTATATTCTCTATAAACCCAGTAACTTACTCCTACTACCTGATCCCATAAACCAAGAGCAGGAATAAGCTCTGGAGCCATAAGAATAACAGCCTTTTTTACAGGGACATTTATTTTCACCTTCCTTCCCATTTTATCCACAATAGTTACTTCTTTTGCAAAAAGAAAAGAAGTTGTAATAAAGTTGAATAGCAGAAAGATAAATAAAATGACAAGAATTGTTTTATTTTTAGAGCTTAAAGTCATCTTATTTCTCCAGGGACTTTACTAATGTTTCAATCCTTAGTATTTGATTTTCCATGCCTCCCTCCTTTTTAGATGGAGGGAGGCTAAGTTTACAATGTTTTTATTTCATAATTTCTTTTAAGTGTTCTATATAAATTTTTACAATCTCAGGATTTTCACCCAAACCTTTAATAATGGGCTTGCAGACGAAGCCCTCTTTAGTAAGGATGGACTTCCAGCTATCAGGCTCATCTCCAGCCATATCATTATTAGCATGATCTCCTGCTACCAACATAAAAGGCATGAGATAAACTGTTCTTATTCCCTGTTTTTTAAGCTCGGGAATAATATCATAGATAGTAGGATGCCCTTCTACTGTAGCAAGAAAAGCTCTGGAATTTTTGTTATTAATAATACTATTTAAAGCTATATAAATAGCATTAGCAGGATGTTCTGTGCCATGCCCCATAAAAACAATTGCTTCATTTTCTTTTAAATGAACACTTTTTAACACTACCTCTGCTACCTTTTCCATATCTTCATAAGTAGCAATAAGAGGGCTTGAAACTTTAACTTCTTTTATTCCGTTCTCCATAAGTGAAAAAAGCTTGGCATTGGAATAGAGTAAATGATATTCTTTTCCAGGAATCACATGAAGAGAAAGGATATATACGGTTTTGTATCCTTTATCCATAAGTTCTGCCAGAGCCATTTCTGGAGACGGAATAGAAACTCCTCTTTTTGCCAGAATATGTCTAATAATTTTGGAGGTATAAGCCCAATAAATAGGAGTCTCAGGAAACTCCTTTTTAAGCATAGTTTGAACATTATTTAAGGCTTTTTGACCAGACGAATAACTTGTTCCAAAAGCCACCACTAAAATAGCCTTTTTGTTTAACTCACCGGACTTAATTCCCATAGCTTCCCCCATTCCTATAAATAGTTGAATTAAAAGAAAAATACCTATTATAAACTTCACAGCCCAGGTTAGACCTTTACCCATGATACTCCTCCTTCTTTATATAATTTTTAAAAAATATGATTTATATTAAAGCCTCCAGAATTCAATACTTAGAAATGGTAAAA
>CAZQIW010000072.1:0-7427 GCA_964593845.1 uncultured Thermodesulfatator sp.
ATTCCTTACCCCTGTATACTTCTACTTGTCCACGCTGTTCACCAAATCCTTTTACCTCTGTAACTGTGATGCCTCCAACTCCTACTTTAACAAGTGCTTCTTTTACTTCATCCAACTTAAACGGTTTGATAATGGCTTCCACTTTTCGCATTCTCGCCCCCCTTTCAATTTTTTTTATCACCTGAATAAAATCAAAAAGTGTGCCTAAAAATTTTTCCCCAAAAAACCTATATTTTTGACTTTTAAATAGGTTATGTCCTAACAAAATTGTTACAAAAATTACAAAATTGTTTAAACCTGGACTTGTCAAACTTTGTTAGTTTTGAAAAAATTGTTAAAAATTTTTTAAGAAAAGAATAAGAGATATACAAAAATTGTAGTGATTAAAAGATAGGGTAGAGAGTATTTATAAGTCAATTTTTTAAATTTTGGGAGATTTGCATTTTTTTTAAAGTATGCTATATTTGGGCTTAGTTTTAAGAAAGGAGGGAGATTTATGTTGCCTGTGATAAGAGAGATTGAAAAGAAATATATGCGGAATGATCTTCCAAGATTTAACCCTGGAGACACTATAAGGGTGCATTTTAGATTAAAGGAAGGAGAAGAAAAAGAAAGAGTGCAGGTTTTTGAAGGTGTAGTTATAAGAAGAAGAGGCTCTGGAGTTAATGCTACTTTTACTGTAAGGAAAATTTCTTTTGGAGTAGGAGTGGAAAGAACCTTTCCTTTACATTCACCTCGTATAGAAAAAATAGAGATTGTTAAAAGAGGAAAGGTAAGAAGAGCAAGGCTTTATTATCTTAGAGAACGTTTTGGAAAAGCTGCTCGTATTAAGGAAAGGTTTGACAATAGGATTATGGAATAATACAAATTTTTCTTTAGATTTAGAGCATCAATTCAGGGCTCAGGGATATTCTATTATTGCAGGGGTAGATGAGGCAGGACGAGGGGCAATTGCTGGTCCTGTCTTCGCCTCTGCAGTTATTTTACCGTCAGATTTTACCTCTTCAGAGATAAAGGACTCTAAAAAACTTACTCCTAAAAAAAGGGAAGAACTTTTTAACTATATATGTGAGATAGCTTTAGATTATGCTATAGCTAAGGCAGAGGTAGAAGAGATTAATAAAGAAGGGATTTTAAAAGCCACCTTTAAAGCTATGAAAAGGGCACTTAACCAGTTGAAAATAAGACCTCAACTGGTCCTCGTGGATGGTCCTCATGTAATACCAGAATACAAAGGATTACAAAAAGCCATAGTAAACGGTGATGATCTCTGCCTTTCTATTTCTGCTGCTTCCATTTTGGCAAAGGTAGCAAGAGATAGATATATGCAGGATATTTCCTCTCTTTATCCTCAATATAATTTCTCCCAACACAAAGGATATGCTACCAGATTGCACCTTGAAATGATAAAAAAATATGGACCTTGTCCTATTCATAGAATGTATTATAAATGTTTTAAATGAGCCTGAAAAACTTTTTCAGTAAAATTTCTTCCAAGAAAAAGGGAGAAAAAGCTGAAAAAATAGCAGAAAATTATTTAATTTCAAAAGGTTATAAAATTCTGGAAAGAAATTATAGAACAAAGTTTGGAGAGATAGATATTATAGCTCAAAAGAAAAAACTTCTGGTATTTGTAGAAGTGAAAAGCGAATTTGGTAAACCTAAGTTTTTTGCAGAAGAAAAAGTGGATTTTAAAAAACAAGAAAAAATTTCCAGAGTAGCAGAGCATTTTTTACTTAAAAATTCAAAAAATTTAAGTAAAATAGAAGAAATACGCTTTGATGTAATAGTAGTAAGGCTGGATAACAAGGAGGAGGTTATCCACTATGAATCCGCTTTCTATAAAGAAAGAGATTTTACCAGGGATTGATCTGGAAAAATTAATTAATATGTCTGATCAAGAAGTAGAAAAGGCACTTAGTCCTTTAAAATTTCACGAACTTTATGAGGTAGTATTAAATGCTCCTTGGGAAGTTAAAAGTAAGCTTATTATAAATTCTCCCTATCCAGAAGGACTGGTAAGAAATTTACCTCCTCAGGAATTATTTTTAACTCTCAAGGCATCTTCTCTTGATGTTGCAGTGGAGCTTCTTTCTTATGCTAAGGGCACTCAAATTCAGTTTATGTTTGATATAGATGCGTGGTTTAAAGATAGAATAAAAGCTGAGCGTGTAGCTTCCTGGATAATACTTCTTTTTGAGGCTGGAGAGGACAAAGTATTAGAATGGTTGAGAATAGCTGACTGGGATTTTCTTATAGCTATTTTTCAAAAGTTTGTAAAAGTATATAAAAAGCCAGATGATATGGAGCTTATAGAAGCTATGGATTTTCTTCCACCTTATACCTTAGATGATTTTTATTTTATAGAATTTAAAAATGAGTCCTTAGAATTTTACTTCCGCAGAATGCTTGAAATTATTAGGTCTGAAATGCCTGAAACTTACTTTGCTCTGATGGAATCTGTTATTTGGGAAATTCCTGCCGAGGTAGAAGAAAGAGCTTATAGATGGAGGAATGGAAGGTTGGCAGACGAAGGAATTCCAGAATATTTTGAAGCTCTGGATGTTTATACTCCTACTCATCCGAAGAGTTTAAGAAAAATAGATCCCAAATATTTAGCTCTGGAAGGGGAGGTTCAGCCTTCTATAAATATTATAGTTTATGAAAAACCTGAAGAATTGTTTATTTTTAAAGTTCTGGAGTTAATAAAAGATTCCAATCAGATTAACCGTTTAAAAAAAGAACTTGCCTGGTTAGCTAATAAAGTGATTATAACAGATAATGTGGTAATAGATGAAATAGAACAGGTTCAAAAAAGTCTTGAGAAAATCTGGGACTCTCTTAATATGGGGCTGGAGTATCTTTCTTCAGAAAATCTTGAAGTTGGAAAAAGATTTTTAGAAGAACACTTTTTAGAAGATATTTTCAGAGTGGCTCAAACAGTGCTTAGAGAATTAAGAAAATATGCTCTTAGAATGGTAAAGAGTAAAGATTTTGATCCTTCAATTCTTAAATATCTTGATCAGCCCTATCAAGGCTATCTTCAGGGTATCCTGGTAAACAAATTAAACCAAATAAAACTATTTCAACCTGATAAAATAGGCACCTCTGAGGAATATACCATCTTTAGGAGAATAAAAGAAGTTAATACTGTGCGAAGATATATAGAAGAGATCGGATATATGGCTCCTATTATTGAAAAAATATTCGGTTCACCACTTGTTTGGATAAACGAAGTAAATCAACCAGGTAGGAATTTTGATGTAAAATTTCTTAGCTGGAGCACTCTTATTTTGACGGCTCTGGCAAACTGGGTTTATAAAAAAGAATTTGTTTTTAAAGCATTGCCTGAAAGTGCATGGAAAGAAGTGATGAAGGGACTGCTTGAAAAAAGAGAAGATAAGTGTTTTATGAAAGAAGAAATTAAAGAAGCTCTGTTTAATAACTTTGAAAGTTTTTCCAAGGCTGAATGGTATTATGAACCCGAACTTTTGCATTCATTTTTAAATTTTGTAATTAACAAATTTGAAAATGAGTTTAGGTATGCTGAACCAGATGAGCCTCCAGAGCCTAAGTATCAAACTTTAATTTTAATAGATTTAAATAAATAAGGGGGAATTATGGAAGAGGTTAAGATAGGTTTGCTTGGTTTTGGAACTGTAGGTTCAGGAGTTTATGAACTGCTGAAAAAAAACGGAGAGCTTATAAAAGAAAGGGTAGGTATAAAACCAGTTGTAAAAAAAATTTTAGTCAGGGATCTGAAAAAAAAGAGAAATATAGAAGTAAATCCTGAACTTTTTACCACAGATATAGCCGAAATTCTTAATGATCCAGAGATTAAGATTGTATGCGAACTTATAGGAGGCACCAGTCCTGCAAAGGAATTTATAATTGAAGCTTTAAAGAAAGGTAAAGAAGTGGTAACAGCTAATAAAGCAGTTCTTGCTCAATTTGGAGATGAAATATGGGAAATTGCCTCAAAAAATAAGCGATTTTTAGGTTTTGAGGCTTCTGTAGGAGGAGGAATCCCCACAATAAAAACTTTAAAGGAAGCTTTAATAGGAAATGAGATTGAGTCTATAATAGGAATTATAAATGGAACAACTAATTATATTTTAACCAAAATGTTAGAAGAAAATATGGATTTTAAAGAGGCTTTAGAGGAGGCTAAGGAAAAGGGGTATGCAGAGGCTGATCCTACCCTTGATATAAATGGTATGGATTCAGCTCACAAAATTTCTATTTTAGCTTCCCTTGCATTTGGAGTTTTTATACCAGTCTCCAAGGTTTATGTGGAGGGAATAGAGAATATAGATTTAATGGATTTAAAATTTGCAAAAGATTTTGGATATATAGTAAAACTTCTTGCCTTTGCAAGAAAAAAGGGAGAAGAGATAGAGGTAAGGGTTCATCCCACGCTGATTCCAGAAAATCATGTTTTATCTTCTGTTCGTTTAAATTATAATGCTCTTTATATTACAGGAGACTTTGTAGGAGATGTTTTGCTTTATGGGCTTGGAGCTGGAAAGGAGCCTACAGCGAGTGCTGTAGTAAGTGATATAGTGGATGCCATAGAGTATTCCTGTCTTGGTAAGGCTCCTTTTATTAAATATCCCTTGACTAAAAAAAATACATCTTTTAAAATTAAGCCTATGGAAGAAGTAGAATTTAATTATTACTTCAGATTCTTTGCTATTGATAAACCAGGAGTCCTTTCTAAAATTTCTGGTATCCTTGGAAAATATAATATAAGTATAGCTTCAGTAGTTCAAATTGGGAGGCAGAAGAAAAAAGGTTCAGTTCCTATAGTTATGTTAACACATGAAACCTTGGAAAAAAATGTAATAAAAGCTCTTCAAGAAATAGATAAGTTGGATGTAGTTACTTCCCCTACAAAAAGACTAAGGATATTACAATAAAGTAGAAAGTTAAATGATAATAAAAATAGGTAAGGGATATTATCAAGTTATTAAAGGTCAGGATGTAATTTTAAAAACTGACTTTTTAGGAAGTGGAATAGCTATAGGTGTGCTTGATAAAGAAAA
Source organism: uncultured Thermodesulfatator sp. (assembly GCA_964593845.1). Lineage (GTDB taxonomy): Bacteria > Desulfobacterota > Thermodesulfobacteria > Thermodesulfobacteriales > Thermodesulfobacteriaceae > Thermodesulfobacterium. The sequence continues at coordinate 5,046 of CAZQIW010000072.1, forward strand.
TGAGATAGCTGGGTTATGCCATTTTGTGCTTCCCTATCAGGAATATGATATAGAACTTAACGATGGAGAGTCCATATTATCAGGAGAGAGCCTGATTCCTCTTTTTTTAGAAGAATTAAAAACTCAAGGAGTAAATTTTCAATCTGCTCAAATTGTAATTGCTGGAGGGAGTGTATATAAATCAAATCCACCAGAGCTTAATCTTGCAGAGCTGAATTTAAAAATATCCAAAGGATTATTGAAAAAGTTTTTAATTTCAGAGGAAAATGTTATTGTTAAAGCTAAATACAACTGTGAGGTTTGTCTTGAGGTGAATTTAAAAGAAAAAGCTATAAAAATTATCCTTAATGGAAAGGAAGAGCAGGTGTGAAGGAAGAACAGATTTTAGAAAAAATTTTTGATAAAGTCGATACTATTCCCACCTTTCCTAAGGTTGCAATGCAGGCTCTTGAGATTCTTCGCCAGGAGGATATAGATTTTAAAAAACTGGAAAAAATTATAAAAAGTGATCCTGGAATAGTAGCAAATTTTCTTAAAATTGTAAATTCTCCTGCTTTTGGTCTTTCTCAAAAGATAGATTCTTTATTTAAAGCTTTTATGTTCTTAGGAGTAAATCAGATTAAATTTATCATTATAGCCTCGGTTGCCAAAAATTATTTTGAAAAAGATTTAAAAGGTTATGGAGTTAAAGCAGAAGATATATGGCTACATTCAATAACCTGTGGTTTTATAGCTGAAGAAATAGCTTTTAGTTTGGATTTATCTCCTTCTAAAATTGAGGCAGTATATATTGCTTCGGTTTTACATGATATAGGAAAGATTGTGCTTGATTTATATATGAATTTGGAACGAGAAGAATTTGTGGAAACCATAAATAAAAATCCTGATAGAGATTTTCTTCAGATAGAGTGGCTTGTTTTAGGGGTAGATCATGGCTTAGTAGGAGCTCATTTGCTTGAGAAATGGAATTTTCCTAAATCCATAAGTTTTGCTATTAGGGCTCATCATGATCCTGATCTAATGATCCAGAGTGACATAGCCAGTATAGTAGGATTATCAAATGTTCTTGCTAATATGATCGGAGTAGGTGGTGGAGTGGATGTATTTAATTATAAGCTTCCTGAAAATCTCGTAAAAAAGCTTTCAATCTCTCCTGAAAAAATTTACAAGTGTCTTAAAATAGGTTTATATAAAACTTTAGTATTTCAAAGAGAATTTTAGTTTACACTTTTCACGATTGAGTCTTTTTCAATTATTTTCCACACTTACCTTGACAAAAAAAATAAAAGATTAATCTTTTTAAGAAAGACCAGGAGGGATTAGTCATGAAAAAAGTAATCTCTTTTATGTTAAGTAACGAACAAAAACCCACCGAGGAGAAAAAGAACAAGGAAAATTAAAATTGCTTTACTGCAAAAAGACTTTGTTGTTTTAAGCCCGAGTTTTCTTCTTCTGAAGATTCTTCAAATACCTTTACTACTCCATACTCTCCATCATAGCCTGGTTTGGTAAAGACATTTCCTTCTCTAACCCTTTTAATAGCCTCTACCAGTTTTTCTGGAAAGATTTTTTGGAGCTCCTCTAATTCAATTTTTAAAAGGACATCAAATTCTGTCCCTGCTTTACTTAAATATTGTTGATAAAGTTTTTCCACAGTCTTGCTATTTTTTGAAATATTAAAAACCTCAGCCAGAATTTCTATAAAAGGAACTAAGTGAATAGAAAGAGGTTTATCTGGAGGTATATAACCTTCTTCTCTATCAGCAAAAAGCTCTATTCTATGAAGCACTCCTATGGTTAAGGGATTACCACATTTAGGACATTTATATCCTAAAGCTTTTGTTTCCTTAGGAGATAAACATACCTTGCAATGTCTGTGTCCATCATAGTGATATTTTCCTTCTTCTGGATAAAATTCAATAGTAAAAGCAAGCTTCCCAGTTTTAATGGAATTGTAAACATTTTCATAAGTAATGGGATAAAAGAAAGCAGTAGCTTCTCTTCCCAGTTTAGGAGGAGAGTGGGCATCTGAGCAGGAAATTAGAGTTAATTTGTCAAGTTTAGAGATTCTCCAATTCATTTCTGGATCTGAGGATAATCCTGTTTCCAAGGCATAGATAAAAGGGGTAGCTTCTCCAAAAGCTTCTTCTAAGGAGTCAAAACCAGAAAAAGCTCCAAACACAGAATACCAGGGGGTCCACACATGAGCAGGAATAATTAAAATTTTTTCAGAAATCTTTAGTAAATCCAGGGTTAGTTTTTCACAGGAGATCCCAAAGGTTGGTCTGCCATCTATTAAAAGGTTACCCAGTTTGGAAAGATAAAGATTTATTTCTTCAACTACTTCAAAATCTGGAGCAATAATAATTAAATGAACTCTTC
>CAZQIW010000073.1:0-7417 GCA_964593845.1 uncultured Thermodesulfatator sp.
AAACTTTATAAACAAATAAAAAAAGGAGTTTTACTTATGACCCTTTCTATTGTTTTTGTTCTTGTTCTTATTCTTCTTTTTTTACAAGCTTCTATAAAAATAATTAACGAATACGAAAGAGCGGTGATATTAAGATTAGGGAAATTTTATTCAGTTAAAGGTCCGGGGTTGATTATTTTAATTCCAATAATTGACAAAATGATAAAAATAGACTTAAGGATAGTAACTCTTGATGTTCCTCCTCAGGAAATTATTACCAAAGATAATGTATCAATTCGGGTAAGTGCAGTAGTTTATTATAGGGTTATGGATCCTGAAAAAGCTTTTTTACAGGTAGAAGATTATCACTATGCTACCAGTCAGCTTGCTCAAACCACTTTAAGAAGTATTTGTGGTCAGGCAGAGCTGGATGAAGTTTTAGCTGAAAGGGAAAAATTAAATTTAAAAATCCAAGAAATTCTTGATGCTGATACTGAACCATGGGGTGTAAAGGTTTCCAAAGTGGAAATAAAAGAAATTGATCTTCCTGAGGAAATGAAAAGAGCTATGGCAAAACAGGCTGAAGCAGAAAGAGAAAGAAGAGCAAAGATTATCAGTGCTGATGGAGAATACCAGGCAGCTAAAACCTTACTTGAAGCCTCTCAAATCATGGCTCAAAATCCAATTACCCTTCAGCTTCGCTATCTGCAAACACTTACAGAAATCGCTACTGAAAAAAATTCTACCATCCTTTTCCCATTACCCTTAGAAATATTTAAGGCTTTTACCAATTCTAAATGATCTTTAACTTTTTTATCTTTAAAATTTGGATTAAGAATTTTTTCACATACAGTATTATTATGAAAATCAATTTTGTATTATAAAAAATATAAGGAGGCACAGGATGGACAAAGAGTTTGTAAAAAAGTTTGTGGAAAAGTATCCTGAAATTAAAGAATTATTTGAAAGGCATCAAGCTTTAGAGAAAAAATTGGAGGAATTAAACAAAAAAAAATATTTTACCCAGGAAGAGGAAATGAAAGTTAAAGAATTAAAAAAAGAAAAATTGCACATAAAAGAAAAAATATACACACTCATAAAGGAGTATGAAGGAATTGAAATAGATTAGATAAAATTTTTATCAAATAAAAGGGAGGTTGGGCTTTGGGTGAAGTAATGACAGGAGCCCGAATGGTTGTTGAGGCTCTTAAAAAAGAAAGAGTAGAGGTTATTTTTGGGTATCCAGGTGGTGCAGTTTTAGATATCTACGATGAAATTTATAAAACCCCTGAGATTAAGCATGTTCTGGTAAGGCATGAACAGGGAGCAACTCATGCAGCAGATGGATATGCAAGATCTACAGGAAAAGTAGGAGTGGTTCTGGTTACTTCTGGACCTGGAGCTACTAATACTGTTACAGGAATTGCTACAGCTTATATGGATTCCATTCCGATTGTAGTGCTAACAGGACAAGTTCCAACTAAACTAATTGGAAATGATGCTTTTCAGGAAGTAGATATTACAGGTATTACCAGACCTATAACTAAACATAACTTCCTGGTTAAAAGAATTGAAGACCTCCCTAAAGTTTTGAAGGCAGCTTTTTATATTGCAAGAACAGGAAGACCAGGTCCTGTTTTAGTAGATCTTCCTAAGGATATTCAGCAGGCTAAAGGAGAATTTTCCTATCCTGAAGAAATAAAACTCAGAAGTTATAACCCAGTTTACGAACCTCATCTTAAACAGATAGAAAGGGCTTATTCTTTGCTGGAGAATGCAGAAAGACCTGTTTTATTGCTGGGTGGAGGAGTAATTTCTTCCAATGCTTCCCAGGAAGTTATTAAATTAGCAGAGAAATTGAATTTACCTGTAGTAATGACTTTAATGGGTTTAGGAGGCTTTCCAGGGGATCATGATCAATCTCTTGGAATGTTAGGAATGCATGGAACTTATTATGCAAATATGGCTGTAGCTAACTGTGATGTTTTGCTGACGGTGGGAGCAAGATTTGATGATAGAGTAACTGGAAAGGTGGATACTTTTGCTCCTGGAGCTAAAATTATCCACATTGATATAGATCCATCTTCAATTCAAAAAAATGTAAAAGTAGATGTTCCTATTGTTGCAGATTGTAAAAGAGCTCTTACCAGATTGCTTGAAATTGTAAAAGCTGTAGGTAAACCTAAAAAATACTGGCAAGAAAGATTTAAAGACTGGTGGGAACAAATTGAGCTTTGGAGAAGAAGGTATCCTCTTTCCTATAGAGAAGATCCTAATTATATAAAACCTCAATTTGTAATAGAAAAGCTTTATGAATTAACTAAAGGAGAGGCAATTATTGCTACAGAAGTGGGACAGAATCAGATGTGGACAGCTCTTTTTTATAAATTTAAACATCCACGAACTCTTATAACCTCAGGTGGTCTGGGAACTATGGGATTTGGTTTTCCTGCTTCTATAGGGGCTCAAATAGGTAATCCAGATAAGTTAGTAATAGATATTGCAGGAGATGGATCTATCCAGATGAATATCCAAGAGTTAGCCACTGCTATGGAACAAAAATTACCTATTAAAATAATTATCCTTAATAATGGATTCTTAGGAATGGTTCGTCAGTGGCAGGAGTTATTTTATAGTAAAAGATATTCTTTTGTCAGGTTTTCTGTATTACCTGACTTTGTAAAATTAGCAGAGGCTTATGGAGCAGTGGGAATGAAGATTACCAAACCAGAGGAGGTTGAACCTGCTCTTAAAAAAGTTTTATCTATGGATACTTTAGTAATTCTTGATGTTCATATAGCTCCTGAAGAAGGGGTATTCCCCATGGTGCCTGCAGGTAAAGCCACTACAGAAATGATTTTAGTATAACCGGGAGGAGGAGATAATGCAGGAAAAAAGACATACCCTATCGGTCTTGGTAGAAAACACTCCAGGAGCTTTGGCAAGAATTGCAGGACTTTTTAGTGGAAGAGGTTTTAACATAGATAGTCTATGTGTAGCAGAAACCTTAGATCCAACCCTTTCCCATCTTACCTTAGTAACTCATGGAGATAATCAAATTGTAGAACAAATTATTAAACAGCTTAGAAGATTAATTGATGTATATAAAGTTGTAAATGTAACTGAGGAAGGGGAGTATGTAGAAAGAGAAATGGCTTTAATTAAAGTAAGGGCTGAAAAAGAAAATAGAGAAGAAATTTTTAGAATATGTGAGATTTTTAGGTGTAAAATTGTGGATGTAAGCCCTCGCACCTATATAGTAGAAGTAACAGGAGATAAAAATAAATTAAATGCAGTAATAGAACTTCTCAGACCTATGGGGATTAAAGAGATTGTAAGAACTGGCAGTATTGCTATGAAAAGAGAGAAAAAATCTTCTTAAATTTTATCCTTTTCTCTTGATTTTTCTTTTTATCAAGTTATAAATGTCTTTACACATTTTCCCAGAATAAAAATTTAGTAAAAGGGGTGTTTTTATGATAAAACTGGATCTTAATAAGGATACACTTTCTCAGGAAGATATTCGTTTTTTTGAAGAAGCATTTAAAAGATGTGCTCGTAGGATAATCCTTTCCACTACCTTAGCAGGTTGTGGGCATCCAGGAGGTTCTCTTTCTTCTTTAAGTATGCTTCTTGTAGTATATGCTTTAGCAAAAGTAGATCCAAAAAATCCCCGCAGACCTGATAGGGATAGAGTTGTAATAAGTCAAGGGCATATTAGTCCTGGTGTTTATAGTGTGCTTTGTGAATATGGCTTTTTCCCTGAAGAACCTTTTTTAATGGAATTTAGAAGAGCTGGTTCTGCCTTTGCAGGTCATGTGGAACAGGCTGTGCCAGGAGTTGAGTGGAATACAGGTAACTTAGGACAGGGGCTTTCAGCTGCCTGTGGAATGGCAAAAGCAATTAAACTTAAAGGCTTAGATAATTATGTTTTCTGCTTTATGGGAGATGGAGAACAACAAAAAGGTCAGGTAATAGAAGCAAGACGCTGGGCTGTAAAATTTGGTTTAAATAATCTAATTGTGTTGATAGACTATAACAAATTACAAATAGGTGGAGATATTGCTAAGGTAATGCCTCAAAGGTTAAAAGAAGAAATACTGGCTACTTCCTGGAATGTAATAGAAATTGATGGGCACGATTATTCTCAAATATTTTCAGCTTTAAAACAGATTTTAAAAGGTGAGGTGAAAAATCCAGAGAATCCCACAGCAATTCTTGCTCACACTATTATGGGAAAGGGTATTTCTTTTATGGAAAATGATCCTAAGTGGCATGGAATGGCTTTACCTGAAGATTTAGCCAAAAAAGCCTTGGAAGAATTGGGATTTGATCCAGCAGAGCTTGATATTTTAAAAGAAAAAAGAAAAAGCTGGAATATCTCTTTTCCTCATCAACCTCACGATCCACTCCCAGTAGAAATAGAAATAGCAGAAGCTACTATTTATTCTTCTGAAACTAAAACTGATTGCAGAAGTGCTTATGGAAATGCACTTGCTAAACTTGCAGAAAAAAACAATCTTCCTGATAAACCTCCCAAGATTCTTGGGCTTACCTGTGATCTGGAAGGCTCTGTAAAAATGTCTGCTTTTAAAAAACACACTCCCCAAGCCTTTTTGGAATCAGGTATTCAGGAACACCATACTGCTTCTGTAGCTGGAGCTCTTTCTAAGGAAGGTTTTCTGGTATTTTTCTCCACTTTTGGAGTATTTGCAGTAGATGAGGTATATAATCAGTTAAGAATAAATTCTCTTAATAAAACAGCTCTTAAAGTGGTTTCCACTCATTTAGGAGTGGATGTAGGAGAGGATGGTCCAACTCATCAATGTATTGATTACCTCGGGCTTTTGTTTAATCTTCCAGATTTTGAAATTTATATGCCGGCTGATCCTAATCAGACTGATCATATTATCAGATTTATAGCTGGAAGACCTGGAAATGTTTTTGTTGGAATGGGAAGATCTAAAATACCTATTTTAACCAAGGAAGATGGAACTCCATTTTTTGATGAAAATTATAAATTTACCCCTGGAAAGGCTGATTGGTTAAGAACTGGCTCGCAAGGAGTAATTATCAGCTATGGGACTATGATGCATTATGCTTTATCTGCTTGGAAACTCCTTAAAGACAAAGGATTAAATGTAGCTTTATTAAATGTAGCTTCTATAAGACCTTTTCCAGAAGAAGACATTTTAAAAGCTGCTGAACTGAAGAATATTATAGTTGTGGAAGATCATCTGGTTGAAACCGGATTGGGAAGCAGGATTGCTTCATTTTTTGCTTTGAATAATAAACCTGTAAAATTGAAACTTCTTGGGCATAAAGGACCTGCTTCTTCTGGTAAACCTCAGGAACTTTTTAAAATAGCTGGATTAGACCCAGAAAGTATTGCAAGAGCTATGGAAAGTCTGATTAATGCCTGAAGTAAAAGACTTTCCAGATACAAAACAGAGTTTTGTAGAACATCTTCTTGAACTTAGAAGCTGTTTAATTAAAGCTTTTATTGGCTGGGCTATCTGTGCTGTAATAGCTTATCTACTGGCAGAACATATTATAAATATCCTGCTTTTTCCTTTATACAGGGCTATTCCTTTTCATTCTACTGTATTTTTCAAAGCCTTTCCTGAAGTTTTTACTACTTATATAAAACTTTCCATAATTATGGGATTTATAATTGGAAGCCCTTATATTTTTTATCAACTCTGGTCTTTTATTGCTCCAGGGCTTTACCCTCATGAAAAAAAATGGGTTAAAAGTGCTGTGTTTTTAACTTGTTTTTCTTTTTTAATTGGGGATCTTATAGCCTATTTTATATTCCTTCCTTATATATTAAAATTTCTTTACTCTTTTGGAGAAAAATTTTTGGTATTCAAACCTTTTTTAACAGATTACATCAATTTTATTCTGAAGTTTTTTATTATTTCAGGAATACTTTTTCAAATTCCTTCTTTCCTATTGCTCCTTTCTAAACTGGACTTAGTGAATACCCAACAGCTTAAGCGTTTCAGACCTTATGCTATAATATCAGCTTTTTTGCTGGCTGCTATTTTTACCGGTGGAGCCGATCCTTTAAATCAGATTCTTTTAGCTCTCCCCTTGACACTACTTTATGAAGTAGGTATAATTTTAGTTAAATTAAATGAAATCAAGTCTAAAGGAGGTTAATCCTATGTTTCCTAATTTAGGTGGTCAGGAGTTATTTATTATTTTATTTTTAGCTCTTTTAATTTTTGGAGCAAAAAGATTGCCAGAAGTTGGAGCAGGTTTAGGAAAGGGAATTCGTTCTTTTAAAGAAGCTTTAAAATCTGCTGATGTAAAAGAAGAACTTGAAAAAATTGACAAAAAAGAAGAAACTAAAGCTTCTGCAGAAGAAGTAGCCTCTAAAAAAGCTTAAGTTTTTAATGTGCAAGCTTTTATCCTTGCTGCTGGAAAAGGGACAAGACTTTATCCTTTTACTGGTTTTCTCCCTAAGCCCCTTTTTCCTATTTTGGGGAAGCCTATAATCAAAATTATTCTTGATCAATTAGTTGATTGTGGAATAAAATCTATAGGAGTAAATGCTTTCCATCTAAAAGATAAGCTTGTTGACTTTCTTAAAAATTATCAACAAGATAATCCCCAAATACAAATAGAAATTTTTGAAGAACCAGAACTTTTAGGGACAGGTGGAGCTTTATTAAATGCTAAAAAATTTTTTAAAGAACCTACTCTTATTATAAATTCCGATATTCTTACTAATTTAAATTTTAAAAAAGTGTTTGATTATCACTTCTCTGCCAATCATCCTATTACTATGGTAATGTATAAAGGGGAAAATAATAATGTAAAAATAGATGAAACTTCCCAAACTATCTCAGCTTTCAGAATTAAGGGGAAAAACCTTTTTAATTTTGCTGGTATTCAAATCATTAATCCGGATATTGTTTCAAAATTTCCCTGTAAAAATGACCTGATTGAAATTTATCAGGAATTACTTAATCGTGGAATTAAAATATCTGCCTATGTAGCAGAAAATGTTTATTTTAAAGATATTGGAACTATAAAAAATTATTTGTTAGCTCATGAGGATCTTTTAACCAGAAATTTAAATATACCCTTTGTACCTTCTTATAACCATTCTATAGTAATTAAAAATTCTGAAATTGGAAAAAATGTTATTTTTAATGAGTGGGTATATATTGAAGAAAGTAGCATAGAAGATAATACCTCTCTCTCCAAAGTGGTTAGCTGGAAAGGAGCTTACATTAAATCAGGAAAGTATAAAAATTGTATTTTGATATAAGATGATGAATTTATTTCAGTTGGTAAAAACCCTTTTTCATCTACAGCCAGTTAAAATAGAAAAGTTAAAAGGTGATGGCTCCAACAGGAAATTTTTTCGGATTTTTTTTAATAATTCCTCTTTAATTCTTATTCTTCCTCAAGAAGGAGATTATGG
>CAZQIW010000074.1:0-7327 GCA_964593845.1 uncultured Thermodesulfatator sp.
TTCCTGCAATCGGGATCCCTTTTCTCATCAACACTTCATTTCCTGTGCAACAAACTCCTGCTAAATTTATTCCTTTAGCTCCAACTTTTTGAGCTTCTGCTATAATTTCAGGATCAGAAGCTGCAATACTTAAAGCATCAGCTAAAAGTGGATCATGACCATGCACCGCCACATTTATCATATCTGGTTTAATAACAGATAAACCTATATTTACTTTACCTCTTATAGGCTGGGGATTACCAAGAAGAAAGTCCTGCAGTTCTGTAGCAATCATTGAACCACCCCAGCCATCCGCCAGAGAAGTTCTTGCAGCAGCTAAAAGAATTTTTTTATAATCCTGATCAATACCAGCAGAGGTCCTATGTAAAATCTCCACAATCTCTCTATCAATTCCCCTTGGGAAAACTCCATATTTTCTCCATTTTTCCTGTAAAGGCTGAGGCGCTCTATGACCAAAAGCCAACTCCCCTTCCATCTGACCAAAACATTCTAAGGCTATTTCAGCTACCTTATACAATATGTCCTTTTCAGGTAAATTCGGATCTATTCCTAAAGCCTGAGCTATTACCCTGAGTTTTCTTTTATCTCTAACTTCAAATTGACTATCTCCATGAACAGTTTCATAAAAAGCTAAGGCTATATCTCTTCCGTGATCAGAATGAGCAGAAGCTCCTCCTACTACCATCCTGGCAAAATTCCTTGCTGTAACAACCGCAGGAGAAGCTCCGCAAATTCCTTTTAACTCCTCTACTCCTTCTACTACCTGACAAGGTCCCATATTACAAATTCTGCAGCAAGTTCCACCCTTTCCAAAAAGACAAGGAGTTGACCCTCTTTTAATAACTCTCTTAGGAGCAGTTAAAACCTCTTCTTTAAGGGTATTATAAAGTTCCTCTATAGTTCTTCTTCTATTCTCAAACCTTTTAAATTTTTCGCTCATTTTTTAAACCACCTCACTTGGTAATCCATGCCAGGCTTTTGCTGCCTCTAAGGTATTTTTCATAAGCATGGTAATAGTCATAGGTCCAACACCACCTGGAACTGGAGTAATAGCAGAAGCCTTCTCTTTTACACTCTCAAAATCCACATCCCCACAAAGAATAGCCTTTCCCTCAGGAGTTGTTCCAATTCTATTTACTCCTACATCAATAACCACCACTCCTTCCTTTACCATATCTCCTGTAATAACCTTTGGCTTACCAGCAGCAACAATTAAAATATCAGCTCTCTTTGTATGAAAAGTTAAATCCTTTGTCCCTGTATGACAGACAGTAACAGTGGCATTTCCTACAGGTTTTCTTTTTTGCAAAAGTAAATTTGCAATAGGTTTTCCCACAATATTGCTTCTTCCCACTACTACAACTTCTGCTCCATCAACCTGACAACCCGCCCTCTCAAGCAACACCAAAATTCCATGAGGAGTGCAGGGTAAGAAACACTTTTCTCCTATTACCATTTTTCCCACATTTACTGGATGAAACCCATCTACATCTTTTCTTGGATCTATAGTATAAATCACTTTCTTTTCATTAATATGTTTTGGTAAAGGAAGCTGCACTAAAATCCCGTGAATCTTAGGATCCTGATTGTATTTTTCTATCATTTTTAATAATTCCTCTTCAGAAACATCTTCAGGCAGATTTTCTTGAACTGAATAAAATCCAAGGTCATGCGCAGTCCTCTGCTTTGCAGTAACATAAGAAACAGAAGCAGGATTCTCTCCCACTAAAATAGTAACCAACCCTGGAGTTACTCCGTGTTTTTCCTTTAATTCCTGCACTTCCTTTTTTATCTCTTCTCTTATTTCCTTAGCTATAGCCTTTCCATCTATAATCTTAGCAGCCATAACTCCACCTCCTGTTTAAACCAAAAACTTTAGAACAATCCTTTAACTTTTCCTGTTTCTACATCTACATCAATCCTTCTATAAGCTGGATCAGAACCAGTTCCTGGCATAAGATTAATGTCTCCAGCAACAGGCACGATAAAACCAGAACCTCTATAAATAAGCACATCTCTCACCCTTAATTGCCATCCCTTAGGCACACCTTTTTTACTTGGATCGTCTGAAAGAGAAAGATGAGTTTTTACCATACAAATAGGCATCTTCCTTAATTCTTCGTCAGCCTCTATCATTTTAATCTTTTCTTCTGCTGCAGGTAAATAAATAACACCATCAGCTCCATAAACTTCCTTAGCAATTTTTTCAATTCTATCTTTAACAGGCTCATCAAGTTCGTAAAGGAATCTGAAATTAGGCTTTTCTTCACAGGCATCAATCACAGCATCTGCCAGCTCTAAAGCACCTTCTCCACCTTTAAGCCAGTGCTCAGATACAGCCACTCTTACTCCTTCAGCCTCACAGATCTTCCTTACAGCCTCTATTTCATTCTTAGTATCAGTATAAAAAGCATTAATACACACCACAGGTATAGCTCCGCTCTTTTTAACAATATTCACACAATGGATAAGATTTTCGCATCCTTTTTCTACCCACTCTACATTTTCTTCAAGGTATTCTTTTGGCATAGGCTGACCTGGTTTAGGAATAGGAGCACCTCCATGGCACTTCAAAGCCCTTATAGTGGCTACCACCACCACTACATTTGGTACCAATCCAGAAAGACGACACTTAATATTCCAGAACTTTTCAAATCCAATGTCTGCTGCAAATCCAGATTCTGTAACATGATAATCAGCAAGCTTAAGCCCTACATAATCAGCTATAATGGAGGACTGTCCAATAGCAATATTAGCAAAAGGACCAGCATGAATTAAAACTGGTTGTCCTTCAATGGTCTGCATTAAATTAGGATTGATAGCATCAACCATCCAGGCTGTCATAGCTCCAGCTACTTCTAAATCCTCTGTTGTAATGGGATTTCCATATTTATCAAATGCTACTACAATACGCCCTATTCTCTCTCTTAAGTCCTTTAAGTCTTTTGCTACAGCAAGAATTGCCATTACTTCAGAAGCCACTGCAATCCAGAACTTTGATTCCATAGGATAACCGTCTTTTTTACCTCCAAGCCCGATAACAATGTGTCTTAAAGCCTGAGCACAATAGTCTATAACCCATCCCATCTCTACTCTTTTAGGATCTATATTCAGTCTCCTTAAACCCTTTTTAGCCAAAATATCATCACTATAATTAGCCTCATGCTGCATTCTGGCTGTAAGAGCTACCATAGCAAGGTTGTGAGCATTCATAACTGCATTAATGTCTCCAGTAAGACCAAGAGAAAACTTGTCTAAAGGAATAATCTGAGACAAACCTCCACCAGCAGCACTTCCTTTAATGTTAAAAGTAGGACCTCCTGAAGGCTGTCTCAAAGCTCCTATTACTCTCTTTCCTCTTTTCCCCAATCCCTGAATTAAACCAATAGAAGTAGTGCTTTTTCCTTCACCAAGAGGAGTTGGAGTAATAGCAGTTACATCAATATATTTACCGTTAGGACGATCCTTTAATCTTTCAAGCACTTTTTTATAATCAATTTTTGCTACATAATGTCCATAAGGTAAAAGTTCCTCTTTTGTAAGCCCAAGCTCCTCTGCTAATTGATACACTGTTTTCATATTTTTCTCTGCTTCATAGGCAATCTCCCAGTCTTTCATCTTTGTAGGATCTAATTTCATTGCCTCCCCCCTTTGATTTTTTCTCTTGATTTTTTATCTACTTTTTATTACAATTGTCATCAGAAAAGTATTACAAAATTCATACCAATTTTTCCCCATTTTCCTTAAAACTTAAGTTCTTCTTTTAAAGTTAATATTACTTTTAAAATAAAAGTAACACGATTGTAAAATGGGGCTTTTTTCCCCAATTTGAGAAAAAAAGAACAATCTAAAGGTATATTAACAATATTTTGTGAGGCAAAATTCCTCATTTTAAGCTCTAAAACGCTCTACAAGTTTATTTTTTAACTTTCTCACCTCTTGATAAACCAATCCTTTATAATTCCACAAATTTTTTCCCTCTATTTCTCTTCTTTCCAGCTCTTCATCCTGTGGTAAAATTCCTAAAAGTTTTTGTGAAAATTCTTTTTTTATAATTTCTGCTTCTTTTTCACTTTTTACTGCATTTCCTATAACCCACACATTTTTCATCCGTAACTGCTCAGCAAGGTTTAAAATGTGTTTAGTGGTTTCTATACTTCCTTTATATGGTTTTGTAATGGTAAGAATAGCATCCATAGGCACTATGCTTGCTCTTCCAAAATGTTCTACTCCTGCCTCCATATCCACAATAACTACTTCCTTAGCTTTTAGTATAAGATAAGTTAAAAGTTTTCTTAGAACTGTTTGCTCAGGACAAGCACAACCTCTTCCTGCTTCTCTTATTGCTCCTAATACCATAAGTTTTAAATTTCCTTTTTGAATCAAAAATTTCTCTGGCAAATCTTCAATTTTAGGATTTAAGGTATAAAAAGAACCGCTTTTTTGAGCTCTCTCTGCAAGCAAATCTTCCATTTCAGCAATAGGAATAACTTCTTTTTCTATTCCAAAAAGACGCACTAAATGAGGACTTGGATCTGCATCTATAGCCAAAACTTGATAACCATCTTCTAAAAATGCTAAGGAAAGTAAAACAGCAATAGAACTTTTCCCTACCCCACCTTTTCCGCAGAAAGCTATCTTCATCATTCTTAATATACCCATAATATTCTCTTCTTGCAAATTTGTGAAAAGATTCTCTTGTTGTTTAAAAGATTTTTGAAAAAACTTACTTTATAACTTTGGGCTTAGTAAGGGTTATAAAACTATGGATTTTAAGACAATTCTTACCAAAAAAGATTTTGTATTTACTTTTGAGCTTGTTCCAGCCAGAAGCAGTCGCACTCTGGAATATCAAAAAATTATAAAATTTTTGGAAGAAAGTGTAAAACATCAATTTTTTGATACTTTTTCTATTACTGAAAATCCTGGGGGTAATCCGAGTTTAGCCCCTTTTGTGCTGGGAAATGAAATTAAGAAATTTGGGTTTGACCCTATAATCCACTTTTCCTGCAAAGATAAAAACAGAAATCAAATAGAAAGTGAGCTTTTAGCTCTTGATGGAGTAAAACTCCACAATCTTTTAGTTATTACAGGGGATTATCCTTTATATGGATACTTAGGTAAAGCAAAGCCTGTTTTTGATCTTGATTCTGTGCAGCTTTTAAAATTTATTACAGAAATGGAAAAAGGTTTAGAAATTTTTAAAGATCCTAAAACTAAGGTCAAGCTTCCTCCTATACCTTTCTTTAAAGGTTGTGTGGTAAATCCTTTCAAGTTAACTGTAAGTGAGCTATGGATGCAATATTTTAAACTTTATAGAAAATTTAAAGCTGGTGCTCATTTTGTAATAACTCAATCGGGATTTTCTTCCTACAAATGGTTGGAGCTAAAAAAAATTTTAGATCTTGGTTTAACCAGAGTTCTGGCAGAACTTCTTGAAGATGAAACTATTTACTCTCCAGAAGACGATAAGAAATTTCGCAATATTCCCATTATAGGAAGTATTGTTTATCCTTCCTCTTCGCTTATAAAGCTCCTTCTTAAACTTGAAATTCCAGGAATTTTAGCAGGAAAAAATCTACTTTCTGCTATTGAAAAAGCCCAGAATAAAGAAAAGAAACTCCTTGAACTTTCTGCTAAAATGGCAGTAATTCTTAAAGGTCTTGGGTATAAAGGAGTGCATCTTTGTGTTTTTCCGTTGAATTATTCTAAATTGGAAATTTTTATGGAAAATTTTTATAAATTTGAAAACAGATGGCAGGAGTTTTTAGAAGAGTTTGATGAAAAAGTGCAATATTTTGAGGGTAATAAATTAAAAGAAAAACCACTTGCTTTTGTGTTTAAAAATTTTACTCAAGCTGAGCTTGTTAAAACCCGAGAGAAAAAAAGTTTCTTTTTTTACTTTTCTGAAGTTTTTCATTATGCTTTTTTTTCTAAAAATGTGCCCTGGTATCCACTCTGGGTAAAATTAGCTAAATTTATTGATAAACACCCATTATTAAAAAAGTGTTTTACTGCTATAGAATATTTTATTAAATCTATTTTATATAAATGCCAGGAGTGTGGAGATTGTGCTTTATATGAATTTAATTATGTATGCCCCCAGCAAGGATGTGCCAAACATCTTCTAAATGGTCCATGTGGAGGAAGTATTGATGGTTACTGTGAGGTTTATCCTTTTGAAAAAAAGTGCTTTTTTATAAAAAGTATGGAAAGGGCTCCTTCTAAAAAGCAGGTAAAAAAGCTACTCCTTCCAAATTCCCAATTTTACCTTCCTCCAAGGAACTGGGCACTGGACAAAACCTCCTCATGGTTAAACTTTTATTTAGAAAGGGATCATCAGGGAAAAAAAGAAACTAAAAAAAGCTAATCCGATTTTAGTATTTAAAGAATTTCTGATACTATTTCTTTTAAATTTTCTTTATCCATTTCAAGAATTTTAAATGTGTTTTCGTCAAAACCTGGGAATTCTTCAACTTTATCTAAGGATCCAGCATTTACTAATGCATCTGCCAGGTGAATTAAAGCTGTTTCTTTAGAAAATTTTTTACTTTTACTAATTGTATGATGATTACTAACTATCTCAATAATTCTTTCTGGAAACATCCATTCTTCAAGAAGTTGTTTTGCAACAGATGTATGATCTAACCCTAAGATCTCCTGTTCTACCTGCCAAAAAGGACGGTTTTCTTTTAATGCTTTATTTTTGATATTTTCGTATTCAGATGTACATACCTTAATTACAATTTTACCAAAATCATGGAGTAATCCTGCAGTATAAATCTCACTTACCTTTGGTAAGTCTATCCTTTCGGCAATGTTTTTTGCAATCTCTCCTACTTTTATAGAATGATTACATAGATCATTATAATGATTTTCCATAACATTAACCACGCATATAGTGTAAAGCATAATTTTTACTGTATTTAATCCAAGAATTATAAGGGCATCTTCTACACTTCCTATCCTTCCTGGAAAGCCATAAAATGGAGCATTAGCAAGACGAATAACTTTAGTAGTAATGATTACATCTTTTTCTATAGTTCTCGCTACTTCTGCAATAGATACATCTTCCTTTTGAAGCAATTCGTTAAGTTCAAAAAAAACAGGAGGAATAAGCTTCCTAAATTTCTCGTCAATAGAAATATGTTTTTTATGTTTCTTCATTTTATTTACTCCTGCAATTATTTAAAATTTTTACTAAACTTATCTTTACTTAATTTTTACCTCTTTTTCCAGATATTCAACTCCTTTTTCTGTGATTCCTCAGATACATTTCAATTTTTTAATGTAGCGGCAGGCTTTACACCCGCCTATGGTTTGGGCG
>CAZQIW010000075.1:0-7243 GCA_964593845.1 uncultured Thermodesulfatator sp.
TTTTATTTTGAAATTCTTTTAAAACCTGATTTAAATAAACTTCTGCACCTCCAAAAGGAGTGTATTTTTTTTTGATAAATAAAAGCTTCATAAATTTAAAGCTCTATTGGTTTTCCGCCGATTTCCCGAATAAGCCTTGTTATTTCCTGGGGTGGAAGGTGCATAACCTGTTCACCTTTCATAGACTCGCTTATTTTTTCTTCAATCACAGTTCCATGAAAATGATCTGCTCCCCATAACAACCCTATCTGCCCGAGCTTCACTCCCAGAAAAACCCAGTAAGACTTAATATGGGGAAAGTTATTTAAAATTATACGAGACATAGCTATAACTTTTAAAATTTGATGAGCAGATGGACCTGGAAGATAAGAAAGTTCGTTATTTTCAGGAATAAAAGCAAGGGGTATAAAACAGTAAAACCCCTGAGTTTCCTCTTGCACTTCTCTAAGCTTAAATAAATGGGCTATAATTTCTTCATCTGTTTCTATATGTCCAAAAAGAAGAGTTGCATTAGTAGGAATGCCTAATCTATGAGCGGTTTTAGCAATCTCTATCCATCTTTCAGAAGATATTTTAGCAGGGAAAAGTTCTGCCCTTACCCTTTCAGAAAAAACCTCAGCTCCTCCTCCTGGAATAGAATTAAGCCCTGCTTCTTTAAGCTCTATTAAAACCTCTTCTACACTTTTTTTAGAAATTCTGGAAAGCCACTCAATCTCTACACAAGTATAAGCTCTTATGTGAATATGCGGGAAAAGCTTTCTAATACTCCGTATTAATTCTACATAATATTCATAAGGTAACTCAGGATTCAAACCACCGACAATATGAACTTCTTTTAAATCTGGGGTTGCCTTTAAGGTTTGCAAAATTTCTTCTATACTTAAAGTATATCCACCCTCTTCCCTAGGTTTTTTATGATAGCCACAAAACTTACAATTGATGGTGCAAATATTAGTATAATTTATGTGACGATTAATGGTATAATAATACTTTTTTCCATGGATTTTTTCTTTAACAGCCCTTGCTAATTCTCCAAGAAAGAAAAGATCTCCTTCACGATAAAGTTTTAAAGCAGATTCAAAATCAAGAGCCTCAAGATTTAAAGCTTTCTCAGCAACTTTTTCATAAAAAGAATTTTTTTTAAAAAAATCTTTCAAGACGAAACTTTGCATAGTAAAGCTAATTATAAGAGATATTTAAAATTTTTGCAAGGAGCCTGATATTCACAAAATTTACATGTGCTTTCATCTATAGCAAAATAAAAGGCATCGCTAAAAATAAGATGATTGATAATCCATTCTAAAAGACTTTTAAAATCCTTTTGAAAGTAGTTATAAATCTTGGACCAATCCTTTGGTTTTGCGTTAAAAACAAATTTTTCAGGGGTTTCCAGATTTGAAGGGGTGATAAAACCAGCATTTATAATGTAAAAACTCCCTCGCGGTTCCTCTATAAAAAAGTCCTTCTGGTGATAAAAGAGATAATAGTAAAACAAAAGCTGAAAATTTGAAAGTTTGGTGCCAAAGACATCAGCCACTTCATAAATTGAGTCCCTATCAAAAGTATCAGATAATTTAACTTTAAAAGTAATCATCTCCTTAGCCTTATTTGGAGCAGGAGACATATAAGGATTGCTTTTATAATCCAGAATAAGATACTTAGGAATTCCTTCCTCTCTTTTGATAATAAAGTCTGCAATTCCTTTAAGACGGATGTTTAAATTACTGCCTGAAAAATTTTCAAGAGAATGGTAGAGTTTAAAGCTTTCATTTAAAACTAAAGACTTTTCCACTCCTAAAACTTTACTGTATTTGACTTTTGCAGACTCTTCTAATTTAATAAGATACTCAAAATATTTTTTTATGCTTTCCTTTGCAATTTTTTTGGAAAAGAAATGGGAAAGAGTATTCATTTTTCTTGAAAATTTATATTTTTCCCACAGATCTTCTAATTTCTTTAATGGATTTTCTTTTTCCCAAAGCTCTTTTACCAAATAAGTTTTACCTTCTAAATGTTTAAAAAGATCTTTAAAAAATTGATGTAAAAAATTACCTACATCTGCTATTTCAAGTCCGATTCCTTTTGGTTTTTCAAGTTTTAAAAGATATTTAAAATAAAAATATACTCCGCATTTTAAATAGCTTTCCAGAAAGTATCTGCTTATTTCTATATCCTGAAGAAGTCTTAAAAGATAGGCTCTATCTTTTTCTGTTTTTGGAATTCCTTCTTTCTTAGATAAAATGCTAAAGTTTAAATTAACAATTTTTTCTTCTGGTTCTTTTCCTTCTCGTTCTATTTCCCATTTAAGTTTTTGAATAAAACGGGATGGCTCTCTAAACTCCTGAGTTTTGCTTTTTTCCACAAAAAGATATAAAAGATGGACTTCTTCAGCACTTTTTATGAGTCTTTCAAAATAGTAAACCCATAGCTCATTTTTATATACAGGGATTCCAAGGTAATGCTTAATTTCATCAGTAAGAAGAGGGTTAAAGGAAGGTGCTGGAGGAAGATATCCCTCATTTACATCCAGAATAATTAATTTTTTAAAGGAAAGAAGCCTTGT
Organism: uncultured Thermodesulfatator sp.; assembly: GCA_964593845.1. Classification (GTDB taxonomy): domain Bacteria; phylum Desulfobacterota; class Thermodesulfobacteria; order Thermodesulfobacteriales; family Thermodesulfobacteriaceae; genus Thermodesulfobacterium. Next base: position 2,564 of record CAZQIW010000075.1, read on the forward strand.
TTCTAAAAATCCCATAATTTGCAAACCCTTTAAAGGATCTCCTATAAAAGGAACAGCTTCTTCTTTTAGAGGATATTCTAAAATTTCTAAAAGTGCTTCTTTGGAAAATTTTTTATCTTTAAAATAACTTTCTTCTTCAAAAATAGGCAAAATTTTTGTTTCCAGAGTATAAAGATAGTTTCTTAACAAAATGGAATGCCAGTCCTCTTTTTCAGCTTTTAATTCTTCAAAAAGAGGGCTTAAAAAGGATATAATATTTTTTAAATTTCGCGAAACCTGAAAAGGTGTTTCCAGAACTTCCCAGTCTCTAAAAAAGATTTTGTGAATTTTCTCAAGAATTCCTCTGTAAACAGGGAACCATTCTTCAACTTCACTTAGCTTTATTTTTATATATCCTTTTTTCCTCAGTTCATTTTCCACTTCTTTTATTACAAATTCTAAAGGAATACCTGGCCCCATAGTGAGAGCTTTTAAATAAGGATGTTTTATAACTTTAAGATATACCTGGGTGGAATAATAATCTTCCTTTCTTTCCTTTTGGGCAGTAATGATTCCATTTAAAAGCTGATTAAAGGGGAGTTTAGTGATAGGGTATTGCAGGGTAATGTTTATTTCAAGCTCATCTTCCCGATTTTCTAAATCATAAATTAAAGGTAAAAGAGAAAGTGGGTTAGGTAAGACTATAGCTACTTCATCTGGATTTTTAATTTTATCTGGAATAAGTTTTACTGCTGATTCAATTTCAAGATGAACATTAGAAGTTTCGTAAAAATAAATAGCTGGCTTTTTGGAAATATCTTTTTTTTCGTAATATTGGGGCTCCAGAAGGGAATAATCCAGTTCTAACTCTTTTAAAGTTTTTTTAATTATTTCTGGTAAAGGTTCATCTGCTTCAAAAATAAAAAAGCTTTTATTAAAATTATTTTTAAAAAATTTAAATATTTCAGCTTCTCCTTTTCTTAAAGCTGCAAAACCTATGAACCAGATTTCCCTTATTTCTTTAAATAAAATTTTCGTATTTTCTGTAGGTTGAGCTAAATTTTCAGCTATTTTTTTCAGTCTATAGCTACTGTAGGAAAATCCTTTTTTTTCTAAAAGAGAGGTAAATCTTAGATAGTTATTTCTTAATTCTTCAAAAAGGTTTTTAGCAATTTCAGGAAGTCCTTCAGGTGGATAAAGAAGATTTTCAGGTAGTCTTCCTTCTTTTTCAAACTCTTCAAAAACTTCTAAAAACTTTAAGCCCCAACTAAAAAGTTTACTAAAGTCTTCTTTTTCTTTTTGCTCCAAAGATTCCAGAAAAATAAATAATTTAAGAATAGTAGGAATTTTAGGAAAGGGATTATCCATTATTAAGGTATAAATCCGCTCTATAAACTCCTCAAAAGATAAAACTACAGGGAAAAAACCAGCTAAGATTTCATTTTTACTTTTTTCTTTTAAATAATGTTTGAAAAATAATCCTGCTCTTTTTGTAGGGAAAATACACCAGGTTTTCAGAATATCTTCTTTTTTTAAAGAATGGAAATTTAAGAAAAAATTAGCTAATGTTTTCAAAAAGTGAGAGCTGGGAGGGATTAGAAGGGCTGAAGGCATATCTTAGCTCAATACTAAAAGGTTCAAAAGTTACGAGATACACTCTAATATTATCATTAGGCGCGAGTTTTTTCAAGAACTCAAAATATTTCTCTAATTGTTTTTCTTCTTCCTGAGTTTTATGTAATTTAAATTCCAAAACAGTCCAGTTTTTAGAAGCTTTTATTATAAAATCTGGTCTTAAATAAGGAGGATCCAAATCTTGCAAAAAACCATCTGCTTCTCTGTAAAATTCAGAAAAGTTTTGTGAAATTAGCTGTTTGATTATTTTTATATCAGGGCTTTTAAAAGCTTCTTTAAGAAGTTTTAAAGCCTTTTCTTTAATCTCTTGTCTTTGAGGTAAAGGTTCTGGATAATAGGCTAATGCTTTCTGCACATAAGATAAAGCTTTTTGAGAAAATTCTTCTGAATCCGGATTAAGAGAAAATAACTCTCTTTCATAGCAAAGAATAAATTCCCAGACATAATGTAAAATTTCTCCTAAGATAATAGGAGAAGTTTTTTCCTGAAGAAGTTTGAGAGAAACTTTTCCTTGATGAAACTTTAAACCCATATTTTTAAATTTTAAATTATGTCGTAACTCTTGTCAAAATTTATAAAAGGGTATATTTTAATTTTTGGTTAAAAAACCAATAAGAGAGGTGGAGAGATGGAAATAGAAATCAACTTAGCCTCTCCTGAACTTAGACAAGCCCCTGATTTTGAAACCACAAAGCTTCCTTTTGGCACAATTTTTACTCCTCACATGTTTTTAATGAAATATGAAAAAGAGAAAGGTTGGCACTCACCTAAAATTGTTCCTTTTTCTAATATAGAAATCCATCCAGCAGCTATAGTGTTGCACTATTCTCAAACTGTATTTGAAGGAATGAAGGCTTATTACGGAGTAGATGGTAAAATTAGACTTTTCAGACCTTGGGATCATATAAACAGGCTTAATCGCTCTGCTGAAAGGCTTTGTGTTCCTAAAATAGAGCCTGAAATAGTTTTTGAAGCGATAAAAACTTTGGTTTTATTGGATAAAGATTGGATTCCCAGGAAAAAAGGTGCTGCACTTTATATAAGACCTATTATTTTCGCCACCGAAGGCACCTTAGGGTTAAAAGTAAGTCATGAATATATTTTTATGATTATTCTCTCTCCTGTTGGTGCTTATTATGCAGAAGGATTTAATCCTGTTAGAATTTATGTTACCGAAGAATATATTAGAGCCTGTCCTGGTGGAACAGGAGATGTAAAAACAGGTGGAAATTATGCTGCCAGTCTTAAAGCTCAGGAAGTAGCTCAAGAAAAAGGATATAGCCAGGTTTTATGGCTTGATGCTAAAGAGAAAAAATATGTAGAAGAAGTAGGAAGCATGAATATATTTTTCTATTTTGAAAATGAACTTGCTACACCTGCATTAACAGGCTCTATTCTACCTGGTGTTACTCGTGATTCAGTTTTAAAACTGGCTCCTCAACTTGGTATCCCAGCTACTGAAAGAAGAATTTCTATTGAAGAGGTAGTAGAAGGTATAGAAAAGGGAACTTTAAAAGAGTGTTTTGGCACAGGAACAGCAGCTGTAATTTCTCCAGTGGGAGAAATTTGTTATAAAGAAAAAGCTTATGTAATAAATAATAAAGAAACAGGAGAACTTACTAAAAAACTATTTGAATACATTACAGGTATTCAATACGGAGAGAAGGAAGATCCCTTTAACTGGACGGTGGTATTGGAGGACTAAAAATCTACCACTTTTCTTGCTTTAGCTAATTCTCTTTGGACAGCTACAGCTTTATCAAGCTCCATGTCTGCTGCTTCTTCCATTCCTTTTTCTCTAAGAATCTGACTTCTTGCCATGTAAGGAGCAGGATAGGTTGGCTCTAAATCTATAGCTTTAGTAAAAAGTTCTAAAGCTGTATCTAAGTCTTTTTTACGATAATAAATCTGCCCTAAACGATAATAAAGTCTTGCATTTTCAGGATCAATTTCTATTGCCTTTTCCAGGTCTTTTTGAGCAAGTTCAAGTTCTCCTTTTTGCATATAAATTACTGCTCTTGCTTCCAGAGCTTTAACATGATTCGGGTCTAAAGATAAAACCTGATTAAAAATTTCCAAAGCTTTATCAAATTGCTTTAAAGTAAGAATTTGCGCTCCTTCTAAAAAAAGCTCTTCAATATCTACCTGACTCATAATCTCTTTCCTCCTTTCCCAAAATTGGCTAATTTTATAATAAAAGATTTTCCATTTTATGCAAGATTTAAAATTTTTTACCTTTATTTGCAGCTTCTGTTAACCAAAGGATAATCTCTTTTGGTTTGATTCCATAAGAGGAAGCAATTTCTTTAAGTGTTGCATCCCAGTTAGGCTCTATCCCATGATTTTTAAGAACTTCTTTACATTTTTTCTGATCAATTTTTAAAATATTACACACTTCTTTAAGAGTTTTTCTTCCAGGATAAGAAATAGGGATTACTGACTGAGTTTCAGAACTAATGATTTTATAAAGTTCAGCCGGGGTGGTATGATTTATTTGTGCAAGTTTTTTGAGAGTTGTATTAGCTGAGGGGACATTAAATCCATGGCTTTTAAGTTTTCTAAGAGCCAGTTCTAAAGGAATACCCATACGGTTAGCTAAGGTTTTAAGAGATAAAAGTTCAGCATGAGGAATTGGAGGTTGTAATTCTTTTTTTTCCCAGGAGGTTTTTATACTTTCTTCAAGTTTTATCACATAGCTTACTGGAGGAAGATTTTTTATAGCAAGAAAAGCCAGAATTACTGTGATCCCAAGAATACATATAAATTGTTTTGTGGGTATATATTTTTAAAAATGTTCCAATTTATGAATAAGTGAAGAACTCCCAGAAAGACCATCAAAAAGGTAAAAACTATATGAAGGGCTTCCCATTGATCTTTGTTAAGCCCTAAAAGTCTCCAGTCATTCCAATAAGCTATTCTTCCATGAGGCATTATATAGAGGACTATACCGGTTATTACACCAAGAAGAAAAGTAAAAAGGAGTCCCAAGCTGATAATCTTTTTCACTTTTAACCCTCCTTATTCTTTATTTATAACTATATCACATTTTTCTATTACCGCACAAAC
>CAZQIW010000076.1:0-7049 GCA_964593845.1 uncultured Thermodesulfatator sp.
ATCAAGCGGCAAAATCTTCATTTTTTAGCCCCCTATATTATTTCATCTCTTTCTGAATTTTACATCTTTTTGTGATATTTTCAATTTTAACAAGCCCTGATAAGGATAAGGCGAAGGGCTTTATGCCTACCAAAAAACAGATGTATTGAAAATCTGTGTATTTATTCGGCGGGGATAAACCCCGCCGCTTGTATAAACTTCTGTAACTCATTTTTTAAACACCCTCAGGAGAGGATGATAAAACTCTTACCTCTTTTACTTGTACTTTTTTGTTTTTTATCTAACTTAAAAATTAAGTCAAGAGAAAAAAAAGAGGTTGATGTTCTGATTTCTTTATTTTTGTCTCTTAAGGGTGTTTGAAAGATTTTCTTTTAATTATAAGAAAATTGTAGCGGCAGATCTTACCTCCGCCTGACAAATATCATCTGGCAGAAATGAATCCTTCTTATACAAATCCTGCGGGTGGGTGTAAAGCCCTTCCCTTGTGAATGCAGTATAGAAAAAAATTATTTTTCAAACAGTATCTATGAAAATTGTTTTTTGGTAAATCTATACTACAAAAGCTTGTTAAGGCTATTGTTGAACCATCAACAGTTCAACTATTTAAGGAAGGACTTATTACCATAGCAAATGATGAAAAATTTAAACCTAAGGAGTGGTAGGAGAGTTTATCAACAAATACAAAATCTGGTCAAGCTTTCCCAGGATTTTTTTATACAAACCTCCGTAGCTTTTGCTTAAACCGAAAAGTTTTTCTCTTATTTCTAAAAGTGCTTTGTCCTTGGTTTGATTATAAGTTAACCTTTCAAAATTAAGAGCTATCCTTTCTCTTGGAAGAAGTTTTTTAGAAGACTCGTAAAAATAATTAAAATCTTCTTTTACCTCTTCTAAAATCTGACTGATTTTTCCTAAATCCTCCTTGGATAAACTTTTTGAGGAAATAAGTTTTTTAATTTCTTTTAACACAATGTAAAGATTGAAATATTCCAGTCCCCTAATCCCTCGCCTCCACTGATAAATAAAAGGATAACGTCTAAAAAATAGAAAATTTCTTTCGCCAAGTGTAATAAGCTCCTTAGATTTTTGATAAAAATTTTTTATTCTTTCCTTAAGCCTTTCTTGAGTTTCTGAAAAATAGGAAATTTTGAATTTCTCAACTTTTTCTTTAGGTTTTAAATTAAAAATCCTGGCAAAATTTTTAAAAACCTTTATTCCCCTTTTATCATAAGGAGTATCAAAATGAATAAGGGATAAAAAAGCTTTTCCTTTGCCATAAACGCCTTCAACAACCAAAGGACTTCCCTTCATTCTTTCTGGATTTAATTTAATCTCATAAAGATTTTCCAGTTCCTCCCACTGATTTTGAAAATCCTTTACTGATAAATCAGAGCTGAAAGCCTCTGGCAAAGCTTTTTCAAAACTGGCTAATACTTTAATATTTTGGTCTTCTATCAAAAATTCTGAGGGCCACCAGAGAAAAAATTCAGGTTTTTTTATTCCCTGCCAGAGCAGATGAGGATTTAATCTAACTTTGATAGGACCGCTGAAACCAGGCACTCTATCCTTTTTTCTTTTAATTTTAACTAACCCCAGCCCTTCACAAGTGGCAAGTCCTGCACCACCGCAAATACCAAAATAAATCCCTCCATCCTTTACAAATTTTCTTATCAACTCCTTACCCTTTTCTCCAAGAGCCTGAAGTTTATTGGAAGCCCAACCACCAGGAACAAAAAGCACTTGATATTTTTCTAAAAATTTTTCACTTAAATCTTCAGCCAGAACAGGCTCAACCTCAATTTCAGCTTGGTTAAGAGCTTTATACAGCCAGATTCCCCAAAGATAAGACTCATTCCAGAGAAGAGCTGATTTCAAACTCTTTTTCATACTTTCTCTCATAACCTCTTGGAGTAATAAACCACTTGTTAAAATAAAAACTTTTAGAACTTCCTATTATAACAGTGCTGCCCATATTCACCAAAGTTTCGTCAAGCTCTCCCAGAGTAGTAAAATAGATTTTCTGGGACTCTCTCATAGCACAAGTAACCACAGCTACTGGAGTATTTTCCCCACGGTATTGAAGTATAATCTTTTTTGCTTCAGAGAGCTGGGTTTTTCTCCTCTTGCTTCTGGGATTGTAAATCACAATTGGAAGGTCTGTTTGTGAAATTATATTTAGCCTTTTTTTAATTTCCTCCCAAGGAACAAGCCTATCAGAAAGACTGATTACAGCAAAATCATTCATAAGAGGTGCTCCAATAAGTGCTGAACAGGCATTTAAAGCCGAAATTCCAGGAATAATCTCCACTTCCAAGGATAAATTGTTCTTTGCTAAAATCTCAAGCACCAAGCCAGCCATTCCGTATATTCCAGGATCTCCTCCACTTATCAGAGCTACTATCCTGCCTTTTAAAGCTTCTTCAATGGCTTTCTTAGCCCTTTTTACTTCTTCTGTCATGGAAAAACTGTAAATCTCTTTACCAGAAAGAAGCTTTTCCAGAAGTTTTAAGTAAGTTTTATACCCCACTACAACCTCTGCTTCTCTTAAAACTGTAAGAGCTTTTAAAGTAAGATGTTCTATTTTCCCAGGACCTGTGCCCACTATATAAAGCTTACCTGGGATTTCATAAGGTTCTTCTGCCACCGCCACTGTAATGTCCTTAAAAGCCTTTTTTGGAATAAGAAGTTTCCCTTTACTTGCAACAAGCGCAGCTTGTTCTGAAACACTGTAAACCCCTACTGCCTGAAAAACCCTTTCTGAAGGAGTGCAAGCTTCTACTTTCTGAAGTTCCTCTTTATTAAACCCAATTAAAATAAGCCTCTTGTTTTGACAGAATGTTTTTAAAGGCAAATAATTAGCTTTTTTCTCTAAGGTTGCTACACCCTTTAAAGCAAGAGGCTCCAGGTTTTCCTCTTTAAAAACCCTGTTTATAGCTTTTTCTATTTCTTCTTCACTTATCCCTTCGTGAAATCCCAAGCCTACCCATAAATTGGGCACAATCAAAACAAGTTGAGTTTTTGTGTCTCCTAAGACTTTATTGGTAATAATGACCTCAGCTTCTTTAAAATTGTCAACCTCCTTTGCAAAATTAAAAAGAGGGATTTTAAAATCTCCTTTTTTATAAATTTTTAAATATCCTTTTTCATTAAAAATTGCCATTATTTTTGGTAAAATTTCTGGATTTTTGGGAATAAGCCCTGTTCTTTTAATCCAGAGGTCTAATGCTGGAAGGGCTTTTGAGTCTGAAGCCGTGGTAATTACGGCTTCGGCTCCAAGAAAATCTGCCAGCTTTTGAGCTATTTCGTTGGCATAAGCACTGTGCCCACCAAGAAGAGGAATTACATATTTTCCAGTCTCATTTATAACAAGCACTCCAGGATCTTCTTTTTTACTTTTTATAAACTCTGCTATCTGCCGAATAACAATTCCCGCTGCCATAATAAAAATTAAAATATTTCCTTTTTGCCATTTTTCAGAAACTAATTCTTTTCTTAACCTGCAAATCTCAGCTCTCTCCAGAAGGGCTTTTAATCTTTCAGCAAGTTCTTTTCCTTCAGAAGAAAGGTAAAAGATAGTAAAATTAAAGTGGTCAGAATTTTCCATAAAGTTTTGACCTCTTACCCAAGTTTTTAAATACACAATTTAGCACTTCTCCTACATAAATAAGCGCAGTTTTTTTAATATTTTCTTTTTTTAGCAAAATATCAAGTTCTTTAAGGGTGCCATGTAAGATTTTTTCATCTTTTTGAGTAAGTCTATAGAGGATAGCCACCGGAGTCTCAGGTGAAAGGACTTCCAATAAAATCTTTTTCAGCTCCTCAGCATAGCCTGCACTTAAAAAAAACACCAAGGTCGCTTTTTTAAGAGCAAGTCTTTTAATTTCTTCTGAAGTGGCACCTCCTGTTTTCCCAGCTATTCTTGTAAAAATTACAGTATGAGAAAGTTCTGGATAAGTAAGCTCTATTCCAAGTTTTGCAGCCCCTGCTACTGCAGAGGAAATACCAGGAATTACTTCATAAGGTATTTCTTTTTTTCTTAAAACTTCTATTTGTTCCTGAATAGCACTGTAAAAAGCAGGGTCTCCACTAACAAGCCTGGCAACTTTTTTATTTTCGTAAACAGCTTTTTCTATAAGGGCTGTTATATTTTCCAGATTAAGCTGGGAGGAATCGTGCATTTCAGCAGAAGGCACTTCTTTTTTAAAAAGCTCTATCATCTCAGGATTAACCAGACTTCCAGGATAAATGATTACCTGAGAACTTTTGATAATTTTCCAGGCTTTGAGAGTTAAAAGCTCTGGATCTCCAGGACCAATACCTATAAAATAAACCTTCGGCTCCATTATTTTACCAGATTTAATCTTTTTATGACAGCTTTAAGTTTTTTACTCATTTTTATCCCAAAGATAGAGGAAAATAGATTTAAATTTTTACCTTTTCTCAATACTCTTATATCAAAAGCTTGACAAAGCTACAAAAACTTAGGAGCTAATTTTACACCTTGTTTTATAAAAGAGCGTATACTTTCGTAAAATTCTTTCCCTCCTAATTTCCCCTCACACCTAATTATCTTTTCTTCTTCAAAAATTTGCTTCAAATCGTAAATTTCTGCGTCTTCTAAGATAATAAACTTTTTTATTTCTGGATGAGCATCTAAATAAGCTTTTATTTCTTTAGCTTTGGAGCCTATTACTGGACAGGTATCCACAACAAACCTATCTAACTCATGGAGTTTAAAACATCTTTTAAGATAATCTAAAGTCCTATGATTCTTCCAGGAAGAAGAAATTACTATTTCCGCAGGAACTAATTCACACAAAGTTCTAAGAAGATATACTGCGTCTTTATCCCAATCATAATATACAGCCCCTAAGTCGTATTTATCCATTTTTAAATATTCCGGATCATTATATTTCTCTGCAAGCTCTTCTTTAAGTTCGTCTAAATCGTAAGCAAATCTTATCTGAGAAAAAGGTGGTTGAAGCACTCCATCAATATCTAAAAAAATAATTTTCTTCTCCATGGCGCCCCCTTGTTTTTTAAATTTTATTTTTTATTTTTATTTAAACAAATTTTTTTAACTTTTCTACTGTTTTTACTCAGCTTTTTCTCAAATTTCTCCACTCTTTTTCTTTTGAACCAGCTTCAGGAATAAAATACAGGGATGGACTTTATGTTCATCCAAAATATAGAGGGCGAAGGTGAATCTCAGCTCTTGTAAAATTTTAAAAACTTTTTTAAATAAAAATAAAGACTTTTAAAAGGAGTCAGAAAATGCTTCCTATTTTGCCATTAGATACCTCGGATTTTAAGGGAATAAGAAAGGAAAACAAGGTTTATGTGGATAAAACTCCCTGGATTTATAAGCTGATAACTCAGGGAAAATGCTACTTTCTCTCCCGTCCCCGAAGGTTTGGGAAGTCTTTAACTATTAGCACACTTTGGGAGCTTTTTAGCGGGAATAAAGAGCTTTTTAAAGGGCTGTGGATATATGATAAGTGGGACTTTAAGCCTCATCCTGTAATCGTATTTGATTTTAATATAATACCTAAGCGAACTCCAGAGGCTTTAATAAAAGGATTACAAGATACAATTTTCAGAAATGCAAAAAGAGAAGGTGTTGAAATTGGAAAAGAAGAGACAGAAATAGAAACTTTATTTTGGAAATTAATAGAAGCACTTTACCAAAAATACAATACAGGCGTGGTGGTGCTTATTGACGAATACGACAAGCCTATTCTTGATCATTTAGGAGAGGGGGAGGAGCGTTTAAGAATTGCCTATGCTAATAGGGATATTTTAAAGAGTTTTTTTGGAGTGCTAAAGGGAGCCGGGGTGATAAAGGAGCTTCGCTTTGTGTTTGTTACCGGTATTTCCATGTTTACCAAAGTTTCCATGTTTTCCGAATGGAATAACCTCACCAATATTACCTTTGATGCAGAGTTTGCAGATTTTCCGGGTTATACAGAGGAGGAAATTCTTACTTTTTTTAAGCCTCATTTAGAGGCTTTTTGTAAGAAAAAGGGTTATAGTTCTATTGAGGAGTGTATGGAGGGATTTCGCTTTTGGTATAATGGGTATAGGTTTAGTCCATATAGTAATGTTCGTATTTACAATCCTCTTTCTGTGATGACAGCACTTAGCAAGGGGGAGTTTGGAAATTACTGGTTTGAAACAGGGACTCCAAGTTTTCTTGTTAAACTCCTTAAAAATAAAATTCACACTCTTCCAGAGCTTGAAGCTTTGAAAGTAAGCTCGGATATTTTTAAGGCATTTGATTTTGAGAGGCTACCTGTTGAAGCAATGCTTTATCAGGCAGGATATCTTACTATAAAAGATGTTTCAAACAGGAAGATGTGGATATTAAGCTATCCCAATCAGGAGGTAAGGGAGAGTTTTTGCGATGTTCTTCTTATGGAAGTGAGTGATTTAAATCTCAAACCGAGGGCACTTGCCGATGATCTGGGATTTGCACTAAAAAATGAGGAGTTTGAGAGTGTGAAAGGGATTTTAAATGAGATACTTGCAGAGATACCTTATACCCTTTTTGCAAAAGCAGATGAGAGGCTGTTTCATGTGGTGTTTTATTTGGTCCTTAATGTGCTTGGATATGATGCAAAGGCAGAGTTACTTACTCACAAGGGGCGTTTAGATATGTTGGTAAGGTATCCAGATAAAATTTTTATTTTTGAATTTAAGGCTGGTGCTTCTGCGAAAAAAGCCATAGCCCAGATAAAGGAGAAGGGCTATTATGAGAAATTTATAAAAGAGGGGAAGCCTATATATCTTTTTGGAGTGTCTTTTGACCCAAAAAAGAGAAAGGTAAAAGAAGTAAAGTGGGAGAGAGCGTGACATGCTACCTATTTTATCTAAGATTACCTCAAAAAATTGAAATCCAAAAATTAATACAAGTTAATAAGGAAATAACCGAGCTTTACCTAAGCTTGTAAAAAAATTTTCGGATAATTTTAGTTTTACTTTTTCTCAGATTTTTTTATTTTATTTTTTCTCCTTTTTAAAAATAACTATGGAAAAATAATCCAGTTCTTCTT
>CAZQIW010000077.1:0-1769 GCA_964593845.1 uncultured Thermodesulfatator sp.
TATATTTAAAAAAGTTATTCAAAAATATTTTATGGCTAAGAGCAGAACTTATGGATCCAGTTAAGATCTTGGAAAAATACTATAGAGGAAATCCTAAACTTTTTGAAATACTTTTAAAGCACTCAAAAGCTGTAGCTGAAAAAGCCTTAAAGGTGGCTTCAAAATTTAAAGAAGTTGATAAAGAGTTTATTTATGAGGCTGCAATGCTTCATGACATAGGGGTGATTTTTACTTATATTCCTGAACTTAATCCAGAAGGTAAATATCCTTATATAGCTCATGGATATTTAGGACGGGAGATTTTGGAGAAGGAGGGTTATCCTAAGCATGCTCTGGTTTGTGAAAGACATATAGGTGTGGGAATAACAAAAGAGGAAATAATTAAAAAGAAGTTACCTTTACCTCCAAGGGATATGGTGCCGCAAACTTTGGAAGAAAAAATAATTACTTTTGCAGATAAGTTTTTTTCTAAAACTCCTGACGGGGTAGTAAGAGAAAAAAGTGTGGAGAAAGTAATACAACATCTTTCTAAGCATGGAGAAGAAAAGGTAAAGATTTTTAAAGAATGGTTAAAACTTTTTGGAGAGGAGGCATAAAAAAATGGGCAAGGTTTCAATAATAGGAGCTGGTGCTGTTGGAACAAGCTGTGCCAACTGGGCAATGGTAAGAAATATAGCAGAAGAAATAGTGCTTGTGGATATTGTGCCAGACCTTGCCAAAGGTAAAGCACTTGATCTTGCTCAGAGTTCTCCGCTTTATGGCTATTCTGGAAAAATTTGGGGGACAGAAGATTTTTCTGCTATAGCTGATTCAGAAGTGGTGATAATCACAGCAGGTAAACCAAGACAGCCTGGTATGACAAGAGAAGACCTTTTAAATATAAATAAAGAAATTGTAAAATCCTGTGCTGAAAAAGTAAAAGAGTATGCCCCTGAAAGTATTGTAATTGTTGTATCAAATCCACTTGATGCCATGGTTTATGTAGCCTATAAAATAACGGAGTTTCCTAAGAATAGAGTTATAGGAATGGCAGGGGTTCTTGATTCAGCAAGATACCGTTATTTTATTGCTGAGGCTCTGGGAGTTTCTCCTAAGGATGTTCAGGCTTTGGTGATGGGAGTGCATGGTGATTTAATGCTTCCACTTACCAGACTTGCTAATGTTGCAGGTATTCCTATAACTGAGCTTTTACCTCAGGAAAAAATTGAAGAGATTGTAAAAAGAACAAAATTTGGTGGAGGAGAAATTGTTTCTTATTTAAAAACTGGAAGTGCCTTTATTACTCCAGGTCTTTCTATAGTAGAAATGGTGGAAAGTATTTTAAGAGACGAAAAAAGGGTCCTGACCTGCTCTGTGTATTTAGAAGGAGAATACGGGATAGAAGGAGTCTTTTTAGGAGTTCCTGTTGTTCTGGGAAAAAACGGAGTGGAAAGGATTATAGAAATTAAATTACTGCCTGAAGAGGAGGAAATTTTAAATAAATGTGCCTCTCATTGTAAAGAGTTAATAAATTCTTTAAACCTTTAAAAAGTAGATATGAGCCTAAGGTTTTTTAAAAAATATTTTCCTCAGATTTTTTCAGCAAATTTTTGCAAACAGTATGTGGAAGGCTTTCTTTTATCTTATGAGTATGCTCAGCTTGGGATACTTAGGACTTGTTCTTGGAGGTAAAAAATTTCAGGAATTAAAGTATTAAACATAAATGAACTATTTCTGGCTCTTAGACCTTTTATTAATCCTGGAGATGTTTTAAAGATTCAGGTGGTAAA
>CAZQIW010000077.1:1869-7040 GCA_964593845.1 uncultured Thermodesulfatator sp.
CCAGAAGAAATAAGAAGTAAAATTGCTGCAGGAGAGGTGGTTGAAAGACCTGCTTCTGTGGTAAAAGAACTTGTAGAAAATGCCTTTGATGCTGGTGCATCATTTATAAAAATCCTTTTAAAAGAAGGCGGAATAAAAGAGATTTCTGTATATGATAATGGAGAAGGTATAGAGCCAGAGGATCTTAAACTCTGTTATAAGCATCATGCTACGAGTAAAATAAAAAGCTTAGCTGATATTTTTAGGATTGTAACCTTTGGTTTTAGAGGAGAGGCACTGGCAAGTATTGCTCAGGTTTCAAGACTTACTATTGTAAGCAAACATGTGGATTATAACGAAGCTTTTGAAATTCAAGTAGAATTCGGAAAAGAACTCTCTTTTAAACCTGCAAAACTTTCCAAAGGAACCTTGGTAATTGTAAGGGATCTTTTTTCAAATCTTCCTGCAAGAAAGGCTTTTTTAAAAGGACCAAGAAGTGAGACTTTAAAAATAATGGAAGTTTTAAAAGGTCTTGCCCTCTGCCATCCAGAAATAAAATACGAGGTTAAAAGTGTAAATGAGTTAAAAAAAGAAGAAAAAAAAATATTTTTCTGGGAAGGGGGAGGATTAAAAGAGCTTGTAGGTTTTATTACAGGTATTGAGGAAAAATTTTTTAGAGAATCCTATACAGAAAAGCCTCCATATAATATAGATCTAATTTTAACAGATACTTCTAAAACCTTTTCACACACTAAGTATCTTTATATTTTGGTTAACAAAAGATTGGTGAAAGATGAGAAACTAATTAAGTTGATTTTAAATGCTTTAAAACCTTATTATGGAAATCTTGGATTTCCTGCAGGGGTTATTTCTATAAAAGCTCCTTATCATTTGATAGATGTGAATGTGCATCCTGCAAAGTGGGAAGTAAGATTTAAAGATGAAAAGGCTCTGTTTTCAGCAATAAAGGTTGCTTTTGAAAAATTTTTTGAGAGCAAAAAGAGTTATTATATTTCTCAAAAGCCTATTTCTCAAAAAAAGGATATTCCTTTTGAAATAAAAGAAGATATACCCCTGGAATATGGAACTCAAAGTAAAGAAAAGGATTTTAAATCTTCTTTTTTATTTCCTTCCTCCAGAATTTCCTATAAATACTTGGGTAGTTTTTTAAATACCTATCTTCTTGTGGAAGTGGGGGAGGAGTTATATATTATTGATCAGCATGCACTTTGCGAAAGGGTGCTTTTTGAAGAACTTAAAGAAAAATACAAGAAAGACACAAGAATTCAGGAGCTTTTAATTCCTGTTCTGTTAAAAATTTCTGATTCAGCACTGGCAAATTTAGAAGAAAAACTTAAAGTTTTAAAAAATATGGGATTTGAACTTGAGGTAATAAAGGAGGGAGAACTTATTTTAAAAAAAATACCCGCTATTTTTAAAGAGGAGATTAAAGAGAGTTTAGAAAAGGTATTAGAAGAGGATTTTTACTCTCCTTATGAGATAAAAAAAGAACTTTTAGCAAGTTATGCTTGCAAACTTGCAAGAAAAAAGGGAGATATTTTATCTGAGCCTGAAGTAAATTATTTATTAAATAAGCTTTTTAGTTTGGATCTTCAAACCTGTCCGCATGGAAGACCTCTTTTTTTTAAATTATCTCTTAAGGAAATAGAAGAAAAACTAAGAAGGAAGTTATGAGAAGAAAAGAGCCTCTTCTTGCCATTTGTGGACCTACTGGAGTGGGAAAATCCGAGCTTGCAATTTTTTTAGCTCAGCACTTAAAAGGTGAGATCATAAATTTTGATTCCATTCAGTTTTATAAAGAACTTAATATAGGCACTGCTAAGCCGACTAAGGAAGAAAGAGAAAAAGTGCCTCATCATCTTTATGATCTTTTAGAGTTATCTGATGAGTTTAATGCAGCAAAGTTTATAGAAATAGCAGACAAGACCATAGATGAAGTTTTAGAAAAAGGAGGGCTTCCTATTCTTGTTGGAGGAACAGGTTTGTATTTAAGGGCTTTAGAATATGGACTTTTTCCTGTAGAAATACCAGAGGAGATAAGAAAGAAAGTAAGACTTGAGGCAGAAAAGGACTTAAAAGGGCTTTATGAAGAACTAAAAAAGCTTGATCCAGAATATGCCTCAAAAGTATCTGCCAGGGATAAGGTGAGAATAACCCGTGCTTTAGAAGTAATTTATACCACAGGGAAACCTTTTTCTCAATTTCATAAAGAGCATCCCTTTTTTGGTGAAAAAAGGTATAATATTCTTAAAATCGGATTAAATTTACCGCGTAAAAAACTTTATGAAAGAATCAATCAAAGAGTAATAAAGATGATAGAAGCAGGTTGGATTGAAGAGGTTAAAGCCCTTTTAGAAAAAGGTTATTCTCCTGAGCTTAAACCATTTAAAGCCATAGGTTATAAATATATAATTCAGTATTTAAAAGAAAGGTTAAGTTTGGAAAAGGCTATAAAACTTATTCAAAGGGATACACGAAGGTATGCTAAAAGGCAACTTACTTGGTTTAAAAGAGAGAGGGATATTTACTGGTTTAGTCCAGAAGAAAAAGAAAGAATACTTGAGTTTGTGAAGCTAAAAATTCAACAAAACTAAAAAGGAGTGTATTAAGTTATGGAAAGCATGACTGGTTTTGGAAAAGGGGTTTTTCAGGCTGAAAGTTATACTATTTCTGTTTATGCCAAAAGTGTTAATTCCAGATACCTGGACATATCTTTAAGAATTCCCAGAAGATATACCTTTCTGGAAGAAAGGATTAGAAAAACTGTTTCTGATTATTTCAACAGAGGCAAAGTGGAGATTCAGATTAAATACACAGGAGTGGGATTGGTTGAAAAAGAGATTTTGCTTGATCTGGATCTGGCAAGAAGACTCAAAAAGGCATTAAACGATCTTAGGTTTGAACTTGGTTTTGAAGATCCTTTAAATTTTTCTGATTTTTTAAGGTTTAGAGAATATATGATTCTTGAAGATAAAGAAGAGGATTTAGAAAAGCTCTGGGAGGAAATTTCTCCTGCATTGATACAGGCTTTAGAGGAATTAAAAAGAACGCGTAAAAAAGAAGGAGAGCTTTTGAAAGGAGTTCTAAAGGAACATTTATCTGAGCTTAAAAAAAGGGTAGCAGAGGTTGAAAATTTAAAAAATAAGGTAATTGAAGAAAATAAAGAAAAGGTTAAAAATAGACTTGAAAGGCTTTTTCAGGAATTTAATCTTAAAAATATAGATGAAAATAGATTTTATCAAGAAATGGTGTATCTTTTAGATAGACTTGATTTTACAGAAGAACTTGATCGTTTAAAAACCCATATTGTGCATTTTGAGAATACTATGGAGGAAGAAGTTTGTGGAAAAAAGCTGGATTTTTTGTGTCAGGAGATGTTTAGAGAAGCAAATACCCTTTCCAACAAAGCTCAATCTCCAGAGATTTCTTTAATAGCAGTGCATATAAAAGACCTGATAGAAAAGTTAAGAGAACAGATTCAAAATATAGCTTAAAAAATATAACTTAAAAGGAAAGGATGATGGGAAAAATAGGCTATAAGTTAAGGCTTTATGCTGATCTTTTAAAGTTTGAGCACACTATTTTTGCCCTGCCTTTTGGTCTTGCAAGTTTGCTTATACTTTACAAAAATTTTCCTTCTTGGAGTAAGATTTTTTATATTTTAGTTGCTTTGGTTGCTGCAAGGACTCTTGGAATGGCTTTAAATCGGCTTATAGACAAGCCCTTTGATGAAAAAAATCCAAGAACTCGTATTTGGCCTCATGCAAGTGGTCTGGTGAAAGACTGGGAAATAAAAGCTATTATTCTTATAAGCGGTGGGATTTTTATATGGTCCTGTTATAAGATAAATACTTTGGCTTTGTATTTAAGCCCTGTTGTTATTTTTTTGCTATGGTTCTATCCTTTTTCCAAAAGAATTACCTATTTTCCCCATTTAGTGCTGGGAGCAGTTTATTTTCTGATTCCAGTTGCTATAGATGTGGCTTTAAATGAAACTATTTCTCTTCTTGCAGTATGTCTGGGTATAGCTATGGCTTCATGGGTCTCTGGATTTGATATTCTTTATAGCCTTCAGGACTATGAGTTTGACAAAAAAGTAGGTTTAAAATCCATTCCTGTAAAATTTGGTATTGCCAGAGCCTTAAAATTTGCCAGATTTTTACATTTGCTTACTTTTTTTTCCCTTATAATTACAGGTATTTTTTATTTCAAAACCACTTGGATTTATTATGTTGGACTTATATTAATAAGCCTTTTTCTTGCTTATGAACACAGCTTAATAAAAGAAAACGATTTATCCAAGATAAATAAAGCTTTTTTTACCACCAATGGTTTTATAAGTATTATTTTTTTCTTGGTTGTGCTTTTAAATAATGTTTATTACTCTTATTTTTAAAAGCGTTCTATTTTATGAAAATTTTCGCTTTTATAAATCAAAAGGGTGGTGTAGGTAAAACCACATTAGCTATAAATTTAGCTCGTGCTTTAAGTCTTAAAAATTATAAAGTTCTTCTTATAGATTTTGATCCTCAGGCTAATGCAGGAAGTGGATTAGGAGTAAGGGTAAATAAAGAAGAAAGTATTTATCAGGCTATAGTAGAGGGAAATTGCGAAAGATTTATTAAAAATCCCTATTCTAATCTTTATCTTTTACCCTCATCCATAGATCTTGTGGGTTTAGAAGTTGAGCTGGTGGAACATCCAGAAAGAGAGTTTATTTTAAAAAATCTTATTGAAAAAAGCACTTATCAGGGAAGCTCTTTAAAAGACTTTTTTGATTTTATTTTTATTGATTCTCCTCCTTCTTTAAGTTTGATTACTGTAAATATTCTTACAGCCTGTGAGGGAGTAATAATTCCTCTTCAGTGTGAGTATTATGCTTTAGAAGGGCTTTCTTTACTTATAAAAACTATTAGAGGGATCAAAAAGAGTTTAAATCCAGAGTTGGTGCTATTTGGACTGGTTCTAACCATGTATGACAGAAGAAACAAACTTTCTCATGAGGTGGCTGAAGAAGCGAAAAAACATTTTAAATGGATTATTTTTGAAACCCTCATTCCCAGAACTGTAAGAGTAAGCGAGGCTCCAAGCTTTGGCAAACCAGTGCTTGATTATGATAAAAATAATAAAGCCAGCCTTGCTTTTATGCAACTGGCTGAGGAATTTTTAAA
>CAZQIW010000078.1:0-6990 GCA_964593845.1 uncultured Thermodesulfatator sp.
ATTTCTAATAAATTATTGACAAAAGCGCTGTGTTAAAAATACCTTTTTATAAATTTTTTAGTCTTCTGGTTCCATAGTAAAAAGACATACCACAGGGCAAGCACTCCAAGGAGAAGAATAAATGTTCCTACATAATTGAGGTAATCTGGTAAGAATACGACTTTACCTTTAAAAATAGTTTTTCCCCAGTTAGTTATTGCAAAAGAGCCAATTTTATAAAAAGCAAAAAAGAGGACTAAAGTTATAAAGTTTTTTATATCTCCTTCTCCAAGTTTCCAGAGAAGGCTTTCGGTTCCTGCTCCTGCAAGCATCATTCCTATTCCAAAAAGAACTCCTCCAAGAACCACTGCCCATCCAAAAGAAGGATCTACTTCAAGTGAGGTATTTATAATTCCTTTCATTTTCAAAATCCCTATTCCTACTGTGCTTATAGCAAGAGCTATGATAACCCCTTGAGAGACAGGAATTTTTTCAGAGAAAAAAGGCTCTTTCATAGCATTAAGCATACACCAACGACTTCTTTGAAGCACAAATCCAATAGCTGCAAAAATCCCAAAAATCCAATAGATTTTTATAATATAAACAAGAATCAAAAGAGAAATAAGAGCAAAGATAAGATTTAGTTTAGGAAATCTGATCTGGGTTGCTCCAAGAGAAGGGTATTTTTCAAGCTCCCATACCTGATATTTTACTCCTATATAAATTCCCACTACTATTCCTAAAAACATAAGTAATGCACTGGCAGATAAATTGGCATATGGGCTAAAAAAGGCAGTAATGTTTCCTCCCAAAGCTAAAGAAGCACCCAATCCCATTAAAATACCTGCTATTATAGCCTTGAGAAGCTCAATCCTATGGGGGATTTTAAGAGCAAAGCCTTTAAAAAGAGTGGCTGAAAAAAAGGCACCCAATATCACGGCAAAATTATATTCCATCAGTTTTGCAGAAGGACCTATATCCCAAGTGGTTCCAAAATACTCAAGAATTACAACCAGAATTCCAAGCAATATTCCTCCTAAGCGTGGATCCATCTTACACCTCCCTTTCTATAAAATTTTCATACCTTTTTAAAGCTCTATACTCGGGTCTTTTCTGAAGGTTCTTAAGCCACTCAGCTACAGAACCATTATAAAAAACCTGTTTTCCTTTTATTTCTATTATAAAATCAGCTAAATATATGGCAAAAGGATTGGTTTCTAAAATAATAAAAGTTATATCTTTTTCAAGCAGAATTTTTATCCATTTTATAAAATTCTCTATATCCACAAGATGCAATCCCTGAAAAGGATATTCCAGAAAAACATACTTTACTGCACTTTTTGAAAAAATCTTTTTTACCAAGGATAATCTTACCTTTTCTCCACCTGAAAGCTCGCCTACTTCCTGGCTCAGCTTTAAATATCCAAGCCCTAAATTACTAAGTTGTAAAATTTTCTCTTTAATCTTAAAAACATTGGAAAATATAGGGGCAAGTTCCTCTATAGTAAAGTCTAAGAGTTCTGCTATTTTGAAACCCTTGTATTCTAAATTCAAAACCTCTGGATTAAGGCGTTTTCCCATACAGCTCTCACATAAAACCTCTAACTTTACCCCTTCACTTTCATAAACCTTTTTACCCTTCCCTTTACAGCTAAGACACACTCCTTCCTTAGTAACAAAACTAAAGTGTTTATTGGTTAAACCCTTCATCCGGGAAGAAGGCAGCTTTACAAATATCTTTCTTAATTCATCCCAGAGTCCGATATAACTTACCACCCAATCAGATCTCTTTTTAAAACTTTCTACCTCGAAAGATACCACATTTTCGTCGTGTTTTTTCAACTCCTGAAATAATTTTTCAAAAAAACGGGTCTTACCACTTCCCACTTTCCCATAGACAAGATTTATCCCTCCCTTTAGTAATCTGACTTCCCCGCCGTCTATGGATAAAGTTATAAAATCTTTATGCTTTTGCTGCTTTAAGGTGCTTTTTATTTTTCTTTTTCCTGCTAAATATTCTGAAGTAAGGGTGTTTTGCTTTAAGTATTCTTCCTTAGAGCAAGCTGCTATTAAATATCCTCCCTTTTCTCCTCCGCAAGGACCAAGTTCTATAACAAAATCAGCCTGATCAATCAACCAGGGATCGTGTTCTATAAGAATTATGGAGTTCTCTCTTTTTTTAATCTCCTTTAAAATTTGTATTAATTTTTCTTTTTTTGTAAGATCCAGCCCTAAACTTGGCTCATCCAGAATATAAAGGCAATTTCTCAGATCTATGCTAAAGATCTGAATAAGTTCTAAAATCTTTCTTTCCCCTACTGTAAGTTGAAAAACAGGCGTGCAGAGCTTCAAATATCCCAACTCTAAATACAGGGCTTTTTCTATTTTAAACAAAAGTTTATCTATCCATAACTTTAAGTCCTCATAAAAGCCATCTTTTTTCAAAAAATCGTAAAATTCTTCAAGAGTTAGCTGCAATAACTCTCCTATTTTTTTTCCAAAAACTTTACTTTCTAAAACATTAGGGCTCAGTTTTAGTCCTTTACATTTTTTACAAGCTATTTTTTCTTTATATCCGTATCCATTACAGACATCGCATTTCTGCCAGTTTATAAAAAGAGGTTTTCCACAAGTTAAACAAACTGGTCTTAAATTAAAAAAGTATTCCTCTCCGCTTTTTAGCTTTATAACCACCCTTCCATTATTTAAAAAAAGGCTCATTCTTAAATCTTCTACAAATCTCTCTATCCCCTTCTCCTCTTTAATCATTCTATCAAGGATAAGATAAATTGTCTTAAAATCAGCAGGAAGCTCTTCTTCTGAAAGATCCACTTCTTCACCATCTATTAAATATTTGGTATATCCCTGAGAAATGAGGTATTCTAAAGCCTTGGGAGAGCTTTGAGGAAGAGGAAGCAGAAAATAAAACTTAGTTCCTTCTTTAAGAGTCTGATACCACTTAATTACCTCATTTATATTAGTAATTCTGCTCAAATTTCCACAAGAGCTGCAATAATATTCCCCTTTTTCTAAAAATAAGGATTCCAAAAATCTGGGTATTAAAAAAAAGTCTGCCACATTTTTATAAGGATACCAATCCTTTAAACCCTGAGCCAGAGCTATAACCGGTGGAATAGAGGATAAAAAATTAGCTTTATATGAATAAGTTATAAAGTATTCTTTAGAATAATTTAAAATTTGCAAAAGCCTGGATTTTCCCTCTTCAGCTATAGTATTTAAAGCTAAGGAGCTCTTTCCTGAACCAGAAGGTCCTGTAATAACAACTAAGGAATTTAAAGGAATTTTTAAATTAAATCCTTTTAAGTTATGAGTGGAAATATTTTCTATTTCTAAATATTTCAAAGCTATTTTTTCCAACTGGGATTTATTTTTGGTTTTGATTTCTTACTTTTTCCAACCAGGCTTTAAACTCTTCATAGGTTAAAGTATTTAAAATATCCTTTTTCTCGCACCAGGCTCTACGAGCAACTGCTACTCCAAAAGGGATATATTCCAACTGATCTATGAAATGGGTATCTGTTCCTATAATAAGAGGAATTCCCCTTTCCTTAGCAGCCCTTGCATTAATATCGTTAAGATCCAGCCTTTTATAATAAGCATTAATTTCCAAAGCCTTGCCGTATTCTGCAGCAACTTCCAGTATCTTGGAAAGATTTACTGCATAAGGATCTCTTTCCCCTATTACTCTTCCAGTAGGATGAGCCACAGCATGGACTAAAGGATGCTTAAGAGCTGCGATAATTCTGTTAGTAATCTGTTCTTCACTTTGTTGAAAACCTGTGTGAATCGCTGCTATTACAAACTCTATCTCTTTTAAAACTTCATCTGGATAGTCTAAGGTTCCATCTGAGAGGATGTCAACCTCAGCTCCAAAAATAAGTTTTACTTTTTTGGAGCGTTTATTAAGTTCCTCTATTCTCTTTTTCTTTTTAAAAAGATCTTCTATAGAGACTCCTCCTGCTACTTTTAAACTCTGAGAGTGATCACATACTGCTACCCAGGAAAGTCCTAATTTTTCTGCTTTAGCCATAATTTCTTCTAAACTTCCTGTTCCATCACTATACTTGGAATGAACATGCCCATCTCCAAGAATTTCGTCATATTCTACTAACTTAGGCAGCCTGCCCTGCAAAGCTGCCTCTATTTCTCCTCTATCTTCTCTTAGTTCAGGAGGAATAAAAGGCAGTCCGATAGAAGCATACACCTCTTCTTCTGTTTTTCCTGCAATTTTTGTTTCACCTTTAAAAACCCCGTATTCATTTATTTTCAATCCTTTTTCTAAAGCCAGTTCTCTTACCCTGATGTTATGTGCTTTGGAACCTGTAAAATAAGCTAAAGCAGCTCCCCAGGAATCTGGCTCCACCACTCTGACATCCATCTGAATACCTGTTTTTAGTCTTACACTGGTTTTTGTTTCTCCAAAAGCAATAACTTCTTCAACCAGAGGCAATTCTACAATTTTTTTCATTACTTTTTCAGGTTTTGTGGAGGTAATAAGAATGTCTATATCTTTTACTGTTTCTTTTCTTCTTCTGAGACTTCCTGCAATAGCTATATTTTCTACAGGAGTTTCTTTCTTTAAAATCTCTACTATCTCCTCTGCCAATGGTAAAATCTCACCAAGAGGTTTTCTCCCTGTTTTTTCTCTAAAAAGTTTAATTCCTTTAAGGATGTTTTCCTCAGTTTTTAGACCAAATCCTGGAAGTTTTGCAATTTTATGCTGCTTGCAGGCTTTTTCCAGTTCTTCTATAGAAGTAATACCAAGTTTTTCATAAATAGCTTTTACTTTTTTAGGTCCAAGCCCTGGTATCTCTAAAAAGGTTAGCAAGACTGAGGGTATTTCCTTTTTCAAATCTTCATAAAGGGATAATGTGCCTGTCCGAATAATCTCTTTAATTTTTCCTGCGAGATCTGGACCTACTCCAGGAAGTTTTTCCAATTTTCCCTGTTTGGCAAGTTCTTCTATATCAGTGGTAAGAGCTTCTATTACCTGGGCTGCCCTTTGATAAGCCCTTATTCTATAAGGATTTTCTCCTTTTATTTCTAAAAGAGCTGCTACTTTGTTAAAAATTTCTGCTATTTGCTTATTTTTCATTTTAAAAAACTACTTTTTTCCAAAATTTAAATTGAATTAATCTGGAATATATTTGAATACCAATTCTTTTTTAATAAATTTTAACTCTTATTCAGGATTTTTAAAGTTTAAATGTTTTAATTCATTTGACTTTTATCAGTTTTTATGCTATCTTTTTAAAGAAATTTTCGGTTTATTAAGTGTGTATTATTTGTTTAATTTTTAGAGGGAGGCTGGAATGTTAAAAAAATATATAGTTTATTCTTTGTGTTTGTTGATTTCTATTTTTTTCTTTTTTTCAAAAGCTGAGGCTTTACAAAAATTAATGGATCTTGATGATATTGATGCTCTTTCTGCAGTAGCTATTGATGGAACCACTGGAAAAATTCTTTTTGCTAAAAATCCTCATTTAAAGATTCCACCAGCCAGCACCACTAAATTGGTTACAGCTATGGTTGTTCTTGATAATCTACCCTTAGATACAAAAGTAAAAATCTCAAAAAATGCTGCAGATACTCCAAGTATTCCTCCTAAATTGTATGAAGGAGAGGTTTATACTGTAGAAGATCTTCTTTATCTCATGCTTATGAAGTCTTCCAATCAGGCTGCTGTGGCACTGGCTGAAGCTGTAGCAGGCTCTGAAGATAATTTTACAATACTTATGAATGAAAAAGTTAGGAGCCTTGGATTAAGAGAATCTCACTTCTCAACAGCATCAGGCTTACCTGCTCCCAATCAATATACTACCTCTTATGACTTAGCTCTTATTTTATACGAAGCTTTAAAATATCCTTTTATTAAAGAGGTTATTAATACCCCGGTAAAAATTATAACTTCTGCTAAAGGAAGAACTTTAATAATAAAAAATACCAATCATCTCTTAGAAGATCGGCATTTGAAAGAAGAAATTATTGGAGGAAAAACAGGTTTTACCAGAGCTTCAAAGCACTGTTTGGTAAATGCTGTTAGAATAAAAGACAGATTAATTATTACCTCTGTTCTCGGAGCTCCCAAAAGAGATATACTCTGGAAAGATTCTAAGAAGTTAATTAAGTTCTCTGAACTGGTGCTGGAAAATAAGGTTACTCCAGTTTTTATTACCACTGTGGTAAATACCAACATTTTGGTCAGCAAAAAATTTAGAAGCTATTATCTAAAAAAGCGCAGAAAGTATCTTAGAAAAAAAAGATATCGTAGAAGATATAGAAGACACAAAAGACATTATAAATATGTTAAAAAATATAAACATCGTAAATCTTACATCAAAAAGACTTCTTCTCATTCTTTAGTAAACAAGCGTTCTAAAAATAACTCTATTTAAACTGATAGGAGGAAATGAAGTATGCACATAGCTGTAATCGGGACAGGTTATGTAGGATTGGTTTCAGGAGCTGGGCTTGCAGACTTTGGAATGAAAGTTATTTGTGTGGATAAAGATAAGTCTAAAATTGAGAAATTGAAAAAAGGGATTGTGCCTTTTTATGAACCAGGTCTGGAAGAACTGGTTAAAAAGAATATTAAAGCTGGTAGACTCTTCTTCACTACAAAATTGGATGAAGCTGTTAAAAATTCTTTGGTAATTTTTATTTGCGTAGGAACTCCCTCTAATCCCGATGGTTCTGCTGATCTTTCTCAGATTAAAGAGGTTGCTTTGTCTCTTGCTGAAGTAATAGATGATTATAAAGTAATTGTAACCAAAAGCACTGTGCCTGTAGGCACCAATCGCTGGATTAAAAACCTTATAGATTCTAATAAAAAAAATGATGTTTCAGTGGATATTATCTCCAATCCTGAGTTTTTAAGAGAAGGCTCTGCTGTGGAAGACTTCATGCATCCAGATAGAGTAATTATTGGTGGAGAGAGTGCCTATGCTATAGCTATTATTAAAGACATCTATCGTCCTCTTTATTTAGCAG
>CAZQIW010000079.1:0-6921 GCA_964593845.1 uncultured Thermodesulfatator sp.
AGGAAAATATTGAAACAGTAAAAAAAGTTCTTCAAATTCCTTCTACAGAACTTCGTATAGCTTTTGCTCTTAAAGAAGATATTATTGAAGCTATAGAAAAATACTATTCTGAACCACTCTCATCTCATTTAAGTTTAGAAGAGCTTTATATAGATGAAGAAGAAATAGAAGAAGATATAAGTGTTATAGAAGATAGTGTTATTGTTCAGCTGGTAAATAAAATTATTGAAGAAGCTTACAAAGTTCGTGCCTCTGATATTCATTGGGAAAGTTTAACCAGAAAAAAAGGTCTTCAAGTAAGGTTCAGAGTAGATGGAGAATGCTTTCATTATACTACTATTCCTGAATCTCAAAAAAGGGCAGTAATTTCTCGTATAAAAGTTATGGCAAATCTGGATATTTCTCAAAAACGACTTCCTCAAGATGGAAAAATAAAATTTAAAACAAAAGATGGTAAATCCTTTGAAATAAGGGTTGCAACTATTCCTACTATAGAAAATAACGAAGATGTAGTAATGAGAATTCTTGGAGGAATTGACTTTAAAACGCTTGAAGAAATAGATCTTTCAGAAGAAAATTATAAAAATTTTAAAAAAATTTTAGATTATCCCTATGGACTAATCTTAGTTGTAGGACCCACTGGTTCAGGTAAAACTACAACTCTCCATGCAGCTTTGAAATATTTAAATAAACCTAATAAAAAAATTTGGACAGCAGAAGATCCTGTGGAAATTGTTCAGGAGGGGCTCAGACAGGTTCAAGTAAATCCAAAGGCAGGGCTTACTTTTGCAGGAATTCTGAGAGCCTTTTTAAGAGCTGATCCTGACATAATTATGATTGGAGAAACCAGAGATGAAGAAACAGCTCATACTCTTATAAAGGCTTCTTTAACTGGTCATTTAGTCCTTTCTACTCTTCATACTAATAGTGCCTCAGAAACAGTTATTCGTCTTCTTAACATGGGAGTGGATCCTTATAATTTTGCTGATGCACTTTTGGGAATTCTTGCCCAAAGGCTTGCTAAAAGACTATGCCCTGATTGTAAAGAACCTTATAAACCTTCAAAAGAGGAAATTGAAAGAATCAAAAGAGAATATGGTTATCATCCTGTTAAACCTCTATCAGATGAAGTATTGCAAAAGGCTACTTTTTTTAAACCTATAGGGTGTTCTCGCTGCAATTATACAGGGTTTAAAGGTAGAATTGCTATTCATGAATTATTAATACCTGATGATGATATTAAAGCACTTATCGTTAAAAATGCTCCTGCTACTGAAATTAGAAATGTGGCTATTCAAAAAGGATTTCTTACCTTAAAACAGGATGGAATTTTAAAAGTATTAAAAGGAGAAACCACCCTGAAACAGATTTTAAGTGTTACAGTAAGATAAAAAATTGCAGGAGGTTTAAAAATGGGTATCTCTATTGGTTTTTATGGAGCTACCCAGACAGTTACAGGGAGTTGTTTTTTGGTGAAAATTAGAGATACTAAAATTCTTGTTGACTGTGGAATGTTTCAAGGGCTGGAGCATGAAAAAAATTATATTAAGTTTCCTTTTGATCCAAAAGAAATATCCTATCTCATTTTAACTCATGCTCATATTGATCACTGCGGAAGAATTCCTCTTTTGGTAAGAGATGGTTTTGAGGGAAAAATTATCTGCACAAAACCAACAGCTCAGATGGCTAAAATAATGCTTCTTGATGCTGCCAAAGTAATGAGAGAACATTATAAAACTCTATATAAAAAAGCTGTAAGAAAAGGATTGGACCTGCCACCACCTCCTCTTTATGATGCTTATGATGTAGTTAAAAGTTTTCAATACTTCAGAATTTTAGTCTATTACGATACTCCTATTATCTTAGAAGAAGATATTAAAATAACTTTTAGAGATGCTGGTCATATCTTAGGTTCTGCCTTTGTAGAAATAGAAGATCTTAAAACCCATCAAAAAATTACTTTTTCTGGAGATCTGGGAAATAAAAATAAACCAATAGTAAAAGATTTTTCTTATCCCTCTTCTACAGATTTTCTTTGTATAGAAACCACATATGCAGATAGAAATCATAAATCGTTTGAAGAATCCAAGGAAGAATTATTAAAAGCAATCTTGGATACTTTTGAGCGTGGAGGAAATGTGCTTATTCCCTCTTTTGCTTTGGAAAGAGCCCAGGAGATTCTTTATATCCTTAGAGAATTTTACGATGAAGGTAAACTTCCCAGATGTCATGTTTTTCTGGATAGTCCATTAGCTATTAAAGCCACTCAGATTTTTAAAGATAATCCGGAATTTTATGATGAAGAGACTTTTAAAATTTTTACTTATGAAGATCCTTTTGATTTTCCTTACTTAGTTCTTACTGAAGATGTTGAAGAGTCTAAATCTATAAACAATATTAAGTCTGGGGCTATTATAATTGCAGGGAATGGAACTGTTAGTGGAGGACGGATACTTCATCACTTAAAAAATAATTTGTGGAGACCAGAATGCAGTCTTGTTTTTGTAGGATTCCAGCCAAAAGGCACCTTAGGAAGACATATTGTAAATGGAGCTGAAAAAGTGCACATTTTTGGAGAAGAAATACCTGTAAGACTTAAAGTTTATACTATTAATGGATTTTCCTCTCATGCAGGTCAAAACGAACTTTTAGACTGGATCTCACATTTTGATAAAGTTAAAAAGGTATTTTTAATCCACGGTGAACCTGAAAAAATGGAAGTATTTAAAGGAATTCTGGAAGAAAAATATAAAGATAAATTTGAAAGTGTGTATATACCTTCTTTTAGAGAAGAAATAGTATTGGATTAATTGATTACAACCTTTTTAAGTTTTCCTACAAGACTGCCGAATATTGGTAATTTACCTTTTAAACTAAAAGGATATCGTTCCTTTTCAAGTAAAAGGACCTCTAAATCTGAGGTCCTTTTTAGCAGTTCACTTTTTTGAGGGAGATGAGCTTCTATCTTCAAACACTTCTTATTTTTCTTTTCTACTTTACAAATAACTTCTTTTTTGAAGTGAAGCTTTACATAATGTTTTTCTTTTTTTATATAAAGAGGAAGTTTAGCCTGTGGAAATTTTTTATAATCTATAAAAAAGGCAGCTACAAATGCTGAAAGCTCATCATAAACAGGAAATTTTACAGGTATAATTTCTGGTGCTTTTTTCTTAGGTAAAATTTTCTGATAAATTACAATTCCTCTTTGCTTATCAAATTTTATAATCTTTTTTCTCTTTTTTCCTCTTTCATTAGAGAAAATAATTACCTTTTCAGGTGTGCCATTTTCATCAACCCAAGTTTCCCAGGTAGCATAAAAAGGGAAAAACAACTTCCCCAATCCTGCAGTATAAACATGAGTAGTGTATTTTTCAGGAGTAATTACAATATGGCTTTCTCCTACTTTAAAAGGACCCCAGTATATTCCATAAAGTAACTCCAAGTTTCTTTTTTTTATATTTACAAAGTTTAAAATAACCTCCGAGCTATTATCACTAAATGCTATAGAAACAAATATAAATAATAAAACAAATACACTCAAAAGAAGAAGCTTTCTTTTGCTCATAGGGTTCAAATTTAACCATATTATTTTAAAATAACAATAGGATGGAAAAAGAACGGTTTGTTCCAGATACAAGTATTTTCACCAACCCTGATGTATATGTTCAGTTCGGACAAAATCCTTCTGAAGCTTTTACCAATTTTCTTTTAATGGTAGCTGAACTTGAGGGAGAAGTAGCTGTATATATTCCTACTTCTGTTTTTGAAGAACTTAAAAGGATGTTACACCATCTCAAACTTCCTCCTAAAGCCCGCTCAGTTCTCAAAGTAAAATCTCCAAAAAAGTATGAACTTTATATCCCTGCTTTTTTAATGTATGAATTTATAGAAGAACTCCGTAATCGTATTAATAAAGGACTGAGAGTAGCAGAAGAAGCAGTAAAAGCTTCTACTTATAAAAAACCTGAGGAGGTTCTTAGATTTTTAAGAAGGCGATACAGAGAAGTTTTAAGGGAAGGTATTGTGGATAGTAAAGAAGATCTGGAAATTATTCTTCTTGCCTTGGAGCTTGATGCTATAGTGCTTTCTGCAGATCGCGGTGTGCTAAATATGGCAGATAAATTAGGGCTCAGATATTTAGAACCCAAAGATATAAAAGATACCTTAGAAGGTTTTAAATTCTGGTAATCACTTTACTTCAGCTTCTTTAAACATGATATCTTGGAGTATTAATTCTGCTACATCTTTTGCCAGAAGTTTAAGAGCTTCTTCTCTTCCAGGATCTAAAACATTAGCATCTTTTAAAGAAACACGGTATATCTCATACCTATTTATCTCTCCTTTTAAAATAATCCTGTTTTCTTTTCTATCTATAAGTTCATAACTTCCTAAAAAACTTATTTTTCTCTCTTTGGTTTGAATAAAAGTGGAGTAAGAAACAGGCTCTAAGTAAACCTTTTTTACCTCTCCTTTTAAAATAAGATCTGCCTTTGTTTCATCATAAACCGGTATTAAAAACTTACCCTCGGCAAATTTATGTCTTAACTCATAAGCCAGAAGCTCTCCCAATGAGGTTTCTGAAGAAAAGTTTTTCCAAGGAGGTATATAGATAGTCTTCCACTCAGTTTTGAAGTAAGAAGGTCTTTCATAAAAGTGATAACCACAAGCAATTACAACAAAACTAAACCACAAAATTAATAAGCTTCTTAGGAACGAAGACAACATTTTTTATAGTCTTCCCTTCCAGATATTTTTTCACCTTGGGACGCTCTTTTACCATTTCTATAAGATCCTCCTTGGAAGCCTCTACAGATACCTCAACCTGATCCCTTACCCTTCCATTTACCTGCACTACAAGAGTAAAAGTCTCATCCTTTATCAATTCATGCTCATACTCTGGAAAAGCCTCTAAGGAGATAAAAGTTTCATTCCCCAGTTCTCTCCAAAGCTCCTCTGCAATGTGAGGACAGATAGGAGATAGAAGAAGTAAAACCTTTTCAAAACATTCTTTTAACACTTTCTTACTTTTTTCCTCTTTAAGATCTATTTCTTTTAAACTATCCTGCAAGAAATTCAAAAATTCCATAATAGCTGCAATAGCTGTATTAAAATGAAGTCTTTTTTCCAGATCTTCAGAAACTTTTTTAATGGTTTTATGTAATTTTTTGCGTAACTTAAGCAGGTTATCTGGAATGTTTTTCAATTCTTCTGAAGTGTAAGAAATTTCTTTTAAATTTTCCGCATGTTCTGTAACAAGATTGTAAACCCTTCTTAAAAACCTGAAAGCTCCTTCTATTCCGTGATCACTCCACTCTAAATCTTTTTCAGGAGGAGCTGCAAAGGCTATAAAAAGTCTTACAGTATCAGCACCATATTTTTCTATCATTTTATCTGGATCAACCACATTGCACTTACTTTTAGACATCTTTTCGGACTTACCTACAATTACCTTTTCTCCACATCCATCTTTAAGGCATCTTCCGTCTTCTGAAACCTCTTCAGGATAAATCCATCCATGGCGAGGGCATCTATAAGTCTCTTTAATCACCATTCCCTGAGTTAGTAAATTGGTAAAAGGTTCATCTATATCAAAGTATCCGAGATCTCTTAAAACTTTGGTAAAAAATCTGGCATAAAGAAGATGGAGTATTGCGTGTTCTATACCCCCAATGTATTGATCTACAGGTAACCAGTAGGCTATGTCTTCTTTATTAAAAGGCTCTGGATATTTTGGACAAGCAAATCTTGCAAAATACCAGGAAGATTCCATAAAAGTATCAAAAGTATCTGTTTCTCTTCTTGCAGGAGAACCACATTTAGGACAACGAGTATTTACAAATTCTGACAGATTGGGAAGTGGCGATCTTCCCGAAGAATCAATCTGAGCATCAAGAGGGAGAACCACTGGTAGGTTTTCTATCTTTTCAGGAACTATGCCGCATTTTTCACAGTATATCATGGGGATGGGGCAACCCCAGTATCTCTGACGGGAAACTCCCCAGTCTCTTAACCTATAAGTAACTCTTTTCTTTCCTAAACCTTTTTCTTCTAAATAAGCTGTAACCTTAGCCTTTCCTTCTGTGCTCTCAAGACCTGTGAATATGTCTGAGTTTACCATAATTCCAGGCTTTTCATAAGCCTCTTCCATTTCCTCAGGTTTCAAATCTCTATCTTTCGGTTTTATTACCACTTTTATAGGCAAACCATATTTTTTGGCAAAGTCAAAATCTCTTTGATCATGCGCTGGGACACACATTATAGCCCCTGTTCCATATTCCATAAGAACAAAGTTGGCTGCAAATAATGGAAGTTTTTCCCCTGTTAAAGGATGAATGGCATAGGTTTCCAGGAAAAGCCCTTCTTTTTCAGCAATACCCTCTTCAATAGCCCTTCTTTCTTTTCTAACTTTTTCTATAAAAGCCTCAAGTTTATTTAAAAATCCTTTTTTTTCAGCTATTTTTTTTGCTATAGGATGCTCTGGAGACATACAAACAAAAGTAGCTCCATAAAGGGTATCAGGTCTGGTAGTATAAACAATAAGATCTTCTTCTATCTCAGGAATATAAAACTTAATTTCTGCTCCTTCGCTTTTTCCTATCCAGTTTCTCTGCATTATAATTACTTTATCAGGCCAATGTCCCTCAAGTTTTTTTAGATCTTCAAGAAGCTCCTCTGCATAAGCAGTAATCTTTAAAAACCATCCTTCCATTTCCTTAAAAGTTACTTCTGTTCCACACCTCCAGCATTTGCCATCTTCCACCTGTTCATTGGCAAGCACTGTATGGCACGAAGGACACCAGTTAACAATAGTTTTCTTTTTATAAGCTAAACCTCTTTCAAACATTTCTATAAAAAACTTTTGTTCATGCTTATAATACTCTGGATCACAGGTAGCAAATTCTCTGCCCCAGTCATAGCTGA
>CAZQIW010000080.1:0-6897 GCA_964593845.1 uncultured Thermodesulfatator sp.
AGGCGGAGGCTTTTTTACCTGTGAGTGAGCTAATAGAGCATCTGAGAGAAAACCCAATGCTTAAAGTGAATAAACTTCTTGAGGAAAAGTATAAAATAGGAGATAGAATCAAAGGAAAAATTATTCATCTGGATCCTTCAAAAAGAAAAATGCAATTATCCTATTTGAAATATCTTCAGGATCTGGAGAATAAAGAAATAGAGGATTATACTTTACAGAAGAAAAAAAGTGATGGTGTCCTTACTCTTGGTGAGCTCCTTTCTAAAAAATTGAATTTAACGGGGGGCACTAAATGAAAAGACCCTGGCTGGTATATGGTCTTGCCTTTATTGGAGGCTTAGTGGTATTTTTTCTTTTTATAAGCTTTCTTTTATCGGTGGTTGTAGTTTTAAAAGAAAGAAACTTTGGAAAGCCTCAGATAGGAGTTTTAAAAATAAAAGGTGTTATTGTAGATGCAGAGGAGTATTTAATGTCTTTAAGGAAACTTGCCAGGAATAGGAATGTAAAGGCTATTGTGGTGAGAATAAATTCTCCTGGTGGATCTGTGGGAGCTGCTCAGGAGATTTATGAAGAACTAAAGAAGATAAGGAAAATCAAGCCAGTTATTGTTTCTATGGGAAGTGTAGCTGCTTCAGGAGGATATTATGTGGCTCTGGGAGGAAAGGAAATTTTTGCTTTACCTGGCACTATTACAGGAAGTATAGGAGTGATCTTACAGATTCCCAATCTTCAAAAACTCTTTAAAAAACTTGGTATAGAAACAGAAACCATAAAAAGCGGTGCTTATAAGGACACTGGTTCTTTTTATAGACCCCTTACATCTAAGGAACGGAAATATTTGAAGAAAAAGGTAGAAATTATTCATCAGCAGTTTATGAAAACTATTTCTAAGGAAAGAAAAATCTCTCTGGAAAAAGTAAAAACTATAGCAGATGGTAGAATTTTTACAGGAGAGGAGGCACTAAAGTTAGGTTTAATAGATAAAATAGGCAACTTTTGGGATGCAGTAGATGAGGCTAAAAGGCTTGCTGGAGTTAAAGAAGCAAAACTGGTATTTATGCCTGAGAAAAAGAGCTTTATTTCTAAACTTTTTGAAGAAAAGAGCTTAAACAAAATAGAAAATCTATTTTTCAATCCTTTATATTTAGCAACAGAATAAAAAATGAAGCGTAAAGATCTGGTAGAAAAGTTAAGCTATAGGTTTTCTGATCTGGAAAAAGAGGATCTGGATTATATTGTTAATCTTTTTTTTGAGATACTTAAGGATGAATTAAAAAAAGGCAATAGAATAGAGTTTAGAGATTTTGGGATTTTATATACCAAAAAGGGTAGGGGGGTAATTTTCAAAAATCCCAAAAACAAGCAGAACTATTATGTAAAGGAAAAGATCAGGGTTTTGTTTAAACTGGGTAAGGAATTTAAAGAAAGGCTTAATACTTCTTTTATAGCTTCTTTAGATCTTGGAACCCAGACTTTTAGAATTTGTCTGGGAAAGTATTATAATGGAAAGGTTTATTTTTTAGTAAAGGAAAAGGAGAATGTAAGGCTTGGAGAGGGTCTGGGAGTTAATGGAACTATTTCAGAAGAAGCTTTTAAAAGGGGGATAGAAACTCTTAAAAAATTTAAGGAATTGCTTGAAAGATACGAAATTGAGAATTATCGTGCTGTGGGCACAGCTATTTTTAGAAAAGCAGAGAATATTCAGAAATTTATAGAAGCAGCAAAGGAGCTTGGAATAAATATAGAAGTTATATCTCCTGAAGAAGAAGCAGATTTATCTTTAAAAGGTATTCAATATGGACTGGAAGAGATGGGATTAAAGGTTAATAGTTTTCTTACTGTAGATGTTGGGGGTGGTTCTTCTGAGTTTGTTCTTATAGAAAATGGAAAAAAGAAGTGGGTAAAGAGTATAGATTTGGGAGCAGTGGTTCTCAGGGATATTTTTAGTTTAAGGTATCCTGTAAATAGCAAGGTAATAAAATCTTTAAGAGTATATATAATGGAAAAACTGGAGACACTTCCTAAGGAAGCAGTTGAGGAAATAGTAATTACAGGAGGTTCTGCGAGTCTTTTAGGAGCACTTGATCTTAAGTTAACTCGTTATATCTCAGAAAAATTGCATGGTCATCGGATTACAAAGGATCGTCTGGAAAATCTTATAAAAAAGTTAGGAGGATTGGAGCTGGAAAGACTTCAGAAAGTTAAAGGTATGGAAAAGGGCAGAGAGGATATAGCCCTGCCAGGTCTTTTAATCTATTCCTGTATTGCTGATTACTTCAAAAAAGATACTCTTGTTCTGAGTGAATATGGAATTCTTGAAGGAACTTTACTTTCTTTAATTAAGGAGTATAATTTCTGAAAAGATTCTTTACAATTTTTACAAAAATATAATTTTTTAAAGGGGTTTCTCACATGTTAGAAATCCTTTATGAAGCCTATACTTTTGATGATTTACTATTAGTTCCTTCTTATTCAGAAGTTCTTCCTAAAGATGTGGATGTCAGCACTTATATTACTCCAAAAATAAAGCTAAATATTCCTTTGATTTCTGCAGCGATGGATACTGTTACAGAAAGTCGTATGGCTATCAGTATGGCAAGAGAAGGTGGATTGGGAGTTATTCATAGAAATATGAGTCTGGAGGAGCAGGTTAAGGAGGTTGAAAAGGTAAAAAAATCTGAGAGTGGAATGATTTATGATCCAGTTACTGTTACTCCTGATACTCCTATTAAAGAAGTTTTGAAATTGATGCAGGAGTATAAGATTTCTGGAATTCCTGTGGTTGAGGGAGCTGAGAAGAAACTGGTTGGAATTATTACTAACAGGGATTTAAGATTTGAAACCAATTTTGAAAGACCTGTAAAAGATTTAATGACCAAGGAGGATCTTATTACTGCCAAGCCTGGAATTAGTCTTGAGGAAGCAGTAAAAATTTTACATGAGCACAGAATAGAAAAACTTTTGATAGTGGATGATAACTATTGTTTAAAAGGGCTTATTACCATTAAGGATATTGAGAAAATAAAAAAATATCCCAATGCCTGTAAAGATGAGCTGGGAAGATTGAGAGTAGGAGCAGCGATTGGAGTTGGAAAAAATAGACTGGAGCAAGCAGAAAAGCTTTTAAAAGCTGGAGCAGATGTGCTTTTTATTGATTGTGCTCATGGGCATACAAAAAATGTAATAGAAACAATTATAGAGATAAAGTATCACTTTCCTGATTGTCAGTTAGTTGCAGGAAATATAGCTACTCCTGAGGGAGCAGAGGCTTTAATCAAAGCAGGAGCAGACGGGATAAAAGTGGGAATTGGTCCTGGTTCTATTTGCACTACAAGAATTGTAGCAGGAGTAGGGGTGCCTCAGATAACAGCAGTGCATAACTGTGCAGTGGTGGCTGAAAAGTATGGTATTCCTGTAATAGCTGATGGAGGAATAAGATTTTCAGGAGACATAGTTAAAGCAATAGCAGCAGGAGCTCATGCTGTTATGATAGGAAATTTATTTGCAGGAACTGAGGAGGCTCCTGGAGAAACCATCCTTTATGAAGGAAGAACTTATAAAGTATATAGAGGAATGGGTTCTCTTTCTGCCATGAAAAAAAGAGGAGGAAGAGAAAGATACGGGCAGGAGGCAGAGGATGTTTCCAAGTTTGTTCCCGAAGGAATAGAAGGAAAGGTTCCTTATAGAGGTCCTGTTTCTAATATGATTTATCAATTAATAGGTGGTTTGAAATCAGGAATGGGATATTGTGGGTGTAGAAATATAGAAGAGTTGAGGAAGAAGGCAAAGTTTATAAAGATCACTCCTGCTGGTTACAGAGAGAGTCATGTTCACGATGTGATTATTTTAAGGGAAGCTCCCAATTACTGGTTGGGGAAATAATGCCTTTATACGAATGGCATGGTAGATCTGTTACTGGAGAAATAAGAAAAGGTGTTCTGGAGGCTCCTAACTCACAACTGGTAGAGGTTTATTTAAGACGGCTTAATATAGTTCCTTTAAAAATCCAACCTAAAAAAGAAAAAAGTTTACAATTTATTTTTAAAAAAGCAGTTTCAGAGAAAGACCTTGCAATGTTTACTCGCCAGCTTTCAGTTGTATTGGAGATAGGATTATCTATTGTAAAAGGTTTAGAAATTCTTGCAGAACAGCAGAAAAATCCTTATTTTAAAGAGGTTTTAAAAGATATAAAATTAAAGGTAGAAACAGGTAGTTCTTTAAGTGATGCCCTGACAGAGTATCCAAAAATTTTTGATATTCTTTATGTTCAGATAGTTAAAGCTGGGGAGGTAAGCGGTAATCTGGATTTAGTTTTACAAAGATTGGCTATGCATCTGGAAAAAATGTTAGCTTTAAAAAACAAAGTTAAACATGCTATGATTTATCCTTTAGTTATTGTAATAGTTACTGTAGCAGTTATTTCTATTATTATGCTATTTGTTATTCCCAGATTTGCTGTAATTTATCAGTCTGCAGGGCATGTTCTTCCTTTACCTACTCAAATTCTAATTAATATTAGCCACAATTTTGGAAAATTTTTACTTTTTTTTATTTTAAGTGTGCTTTCTATAATCGTAGGAATTAAATTTTACAGAAGAAGTGAAAAAGGTAGATATAACACGGATAAAATTTTTTTAAATCTTCCTTTTCTTGGTGAGCTTTTTCATAAAGCTGCAGTAGCAAGAATTGCAAGAACCCTTGCAAACCTTGTTGGAGGTGGTGTTCCTTTATTACAATCTCTTAGCATTGCAGGAGAAATCTCTGGAAACAAGGTGCTTGAAAAAGCTATGGAAGAAATAAAGATAAATGTTTCCTCAGGTCAATCTATAGCAGAACCTATGTTTTATACAGGAGTTTTCCCTTATTTAATGGTGGAGATGGTAAGGGTTGGTGAAATTTCTGGTAAGCTGGAAGAGATGTTAAATAAAGTAGCAGACTTTTTTGAAGAAGAGGTAGATAGAACAGTAAACACTCTTTCCACTTTGATAGAACCTATTTTGATAATTATTTTAGGAATAGTTGTAGGAGGAATTTTGATAGCCCTTTATTTACCAATTTTCAAACTGGGTGAAGTAATTGGTGGTATGTAAAAAAATTATCAGGAGAAATTATGTTAAGACTTTATAAATCTGAAAATGGAATTTTACTGCCTTCTGAAAAGTTTGGTTCTCACACATGGGTTTGTCTTTTTAATCCTTCGGAAGAGGAGCTTTCCTATATAGAGAGAAAATGCCAGATTTTTCCAGAATTTTTAAGATACCCCTTAGATGAAGAAGAAAGACCTCGTATAGAAAAAGAAGAACAACAGATTTTGATTCTTCTTCGTGTGCCTGACATAGTCTCAAAAGGTTTATTTATTAAATACGAAACCATTCCTATAGGTATCATTCTTACTGAAGAAAATATTATTACTATATGCTTAAAAGACCATCCTATATTTGACGAATTTATTACCCTTGCCAATAAGAGTAAGAACTTTGACCTGAGGAATCCTGTGCATTTTCTTTTAAGCTTTATGTTAGCTATAAGCTCTCTTTATATTAAACTTTTGCGACAGATTGATAAAATTCTTGATGAATATGAAGAAGAAATTTTTAAATCTGTAGAAAATGAGGAAATTCTTAAAATGCTCAGTATTGAAAAAACTTTAACTTATTTTAATACTTCCCTGCAAGGAAACGATACAGTGCTTACCAAAATTCAGAGCGGGAGATACATTCGTTTAACAGAGGAAGATATGGAACTTCTTGAAGATGTGCAGATAGAAACTAAACAGGCTATAGAAATGACAAAAATATTTTTAAGTATTGTATCTGGCACTATGGATGCTTATACATCTATCATAAATAACAATCTTAACATAATTATGAAGTTTTTAGCCAGTATGGCTATAATTCTTTCTATTCCAAATATAATTTACGGAATGTATGGAATGAACATACCTCTTCCACTCCAGGATTTACCTCCTTTTAAAGGCACTCCCTATGCTTTTTATATTCTTAATTCTTTTACTTTAGCACTTTTGTTAATTCTTTTTTTTCTTTTTAGAAAGAAAAAGTACTTGTAAAAGGAGGCGACTATGAAAATACTTGAGGTATTTATTCTTGGATTAGTGCAGGGATTAACAGAATTTCTTCCTGTTTCAAGCACAGGTCATCTTATTCTTGTGGAGAAATTTTTTCATTTAAGTTCAAGTCTTTCTTTTGATGCCTTTATGCATTTGGGGTCTTTTCTTGCAATTCTTGTATATTTTTGGGAAGATTTAAAAAAATTATGGGATTATAAATGGCTTATATTAATAGCAGCTATTCCTGGAGGAATAGCTGGACTTGCTTTAGAACATATAGTGGAGATTTATTTTAGAACTCCTTTTGTGGTTGGATTGAGCCTTATTATAATGAGCCTTCCTATGATTCTGGGAGAGATTTTTGGGAAAAAAAGGATAGATATTGATGGATTAAACTATAAAAAAGCCTTTTTTATAGGATGTGCTCAGGCGTTGGCTTTAATTCCTGGAACTTCAAGAAGTGGAATAACCATTTCTGCAGGTCTTTTAGCAGGGCTAAAAAGGGATATAGCAGCTAAATTTTCTTTTCTGGCAGGAGCTCCTCTTATCCTTGGTGCAGGACTTTACGAAGGCTTAAAACTAATAAAACATCATAGTATTCCTCTTAATCTTGCTTTTACAGGATTTCTTTCTTCTGCAATCTGGAGCTTTATTGCTATTTCTTTTTTAATCCCTTTTTTAAAACGACATTCTTTATATTCCTTTGTAATTTATAGAGTATTTTTGGGAATAGTGATTATTTTGTTATTAAAAGGATAAAAATTTTCTCATTAATAGGAGGAACCTATGCCAGATATTGATAACTTAACCTTGGAAACAGAGGAAATTAC
>CAZQIW010000081.1:0-6879 GCA_964593845.1 uncultured Thermodesulfatator sp.
ACTGGATGAAAAGATGGCATCGGTTTCCGAGATGTTAAATGTAATGCGTAAAGAAATGGATCTTCATTTAAAGAAGGCAAAGGAAGAATTATCTCTGGAGCAGAAGCACATATATTTCTGGATTATTACTGCTTTGATAATTTTTCTCCTGATTACCATTCTTCTGTTTATTTTTTCAAGGTTAAAGGATAAGGTATTGCGTTCTGAGATAGAGAGCAGATTTTCTTTGCTTAAAGAATTTTTAACCAATCATGGAGTAAAGGCTAAAGAAGGGGCTGAGATTATTAAAGTAGTAGAAGAGCCTGTAGTAAGGGTAAGGGAGGCAGTAAGTGAAGCAGAAAAAAAAGCTCCTCAAGAAAAATTGGAAGAGAAAGAGGAAGAGAGAGTAGAAGAGAAAGGAGAAGAGAAGGTAGTTTTAAAGAAAGAGGTAAATCCCTTTGAATTTTTAAATAAGATAAGTGTAGATGAAATACTCTTACTTTTAAGGAATGAGGATGTAGATGTGAAGGCAATAGTGCTTTCTCAATTAGATTTTGAAAGGGCTACTTTAGTAATGGAGAAGCTTCCTGTAAAGGAACGCACTGAATTAGCTTTAAAACTTGGGTCTCTGGAGCCTGTAGATGAAGTTACTTATAAAAAATTAGCTCAACGCCTTGCTGATAAGCTTGCTCGGATGCCTAAGATTAAAAGATTTATAGCAGATGGTAAGGAATATCTGGTCACTCTTATTAGCTCTATGGAGCCATTTAAACAGAAGGAGATGCTTTCATCTTTAAAGACGCAGGATCCTGAGATGTATAAAGAAATCAAAAGGAATCACATTTTTATTGATGAGCTTTTAGAACTTCCTGGAGAAGTTTTAAAAGAAGCTTTTTCTATGGTAGATGCAGAGACTGCTGCTGTTTTACTTTATAATTTAGAAAGAAATATAGTAAACAGGCTTTTAGAGTTTTTCCCTGAGAGAAGGCAGGCAGCTCTTAGGGAAGAGCTTTTAAAGTTAGAGGAGAATCCTCCTGCGGTAGAGAGGGTTCGTGTTGCTGTGAGTAAAGTGCTTGAGCAATTAAATAAGGTTGCTCGTCGTCAGGGATTTTTACCAAGAGAAGTTTAAAAGGAGGAATAGTGGGTGATGAGAAGGGGCATCACTCTTTTAATAATGATTTTAGTTTTTTGGGGAAATGCCTGGGCTACTGGATTTTATGCTACTTTGACAAAAACTTTACGAGGGCACAAGTTGAATGTCACTGCAGTAGCATTTAGTCCTGATGGAAAGATATTAGCTTCTGCTGGAGCAGATTGGAGGATTATTTTATGGGATATTCCTTCAGGTGAACAGATAACAGTTTTTCAGGGGCACACTGACTGGATTTCTGACTTAGCCTTTAGTCCCAATGGGCATTTACTTGCATCTGCTGGATTAGATGAAGAGATAAAGGTCTGGAGTGTAAAGAAAAAGCGTTTTTTATTTTCTTTAAAAGGTCACAAAAACTGGGTTTCCGCAGTGGCATTTACTCCAGATGGACGCTATTTAGTTTCTGGAAGCTGGGATGGAACCATCAAGATATGGGATATAGCTACAAGAAAAGAGATACGCACTATAGTATCTCCTCAGGGATATATTACAGATATAGCCATTAGTCCTGATGGAAGATATATTGCTTCTGCAGGGTGGGATAA
This sequence comes from uncultured Thermodesulfatator sp., assembly GCA_964593845.1. GTDB lineage: Bacteria > Desulfobacterota > Thermodesulfobacteria > Thermodesulfobacteriales > Thermodesulfobacteriaceae > Thermodesulfobacterium. Next base: position 1,675 of record CAZQIW010000081.1, read on the forward strand.
AACAGTAATAATATGGGATTTTATTACAGGTAAAAAAATAAGAACTTTATGTGGTCATCAGTGGTATGTAACTTGTGTAACTTTTAGTCCGGATGGGAAACTTCTTGCTTCAGGAAGTCTGGATAATACTATAAGGATCTGGGATGTAGAGAGTGGAAAATGTTTAAAGATTTTAAAAGGGCATACCAATGCAGTAAGTGCCTTAGCTTTTAGTCCTGACGGAATGATTTTAGCTTCTGGAGGATGGGACCAGGTTATTCGGATATGGGACACTACAAGCTGGAAAGAAATTAAAACTTTAAAAGGGCATGTGTTAGCAGTAACATCCTTGGCTTTCAGTCCTGATGGAACTTTTTTAGCTTCTGGAGGTAGAGATAATTTAGTAATATTGTGGAATATTTGTCCTACAGAAGGCTATTATTTTGCCAAGACACCTTTAAGGATAATTACCTTTACTGGAGAAGAAGTATTTTTGCCACCTGGAGAAATAGTAAAGGTATCCTGCGGAGTGATAAAGGAGCCTATATATGGATGGATAAAAGAGGGAGAATATTATCAATTATATTCTGGAGATGAAACTTATGTAGTAAGGCAAGAAGTTCCTATTTATACTTATCCAGGATCTCAGGAAACTGTAGGCACTTTACCCGCGGGTTTTATTCTACTTCCTCAAAATTATATGTATATTTCAACTGAAAATTATGTGTATTTAAAATTTCCCAAAATTAAAGGGTATATAAAAAAAGAGATTTTAGATAAGTTGGTTCCTGTAGAAAAAAGATTTGTATTAATTAAACCAGTGCTTTCTGGTAAAGAGGTGGGCACAGAAGTGAAAGCAGCTTATTACTGGCCTGAACAGAATAAATATTATGTTTTTTACGAAAAAGGAGTTAAGTGGGTGGATGCAGATGCTTTAGAGGAGTTTTCGGTTAAGGAGAGAGGAAAGAAATTTGTTTCTTTATTTTCAATTCCTATTTATGCAAGCTTTCTTGACAAGAAAGTAAAAGGATTTCTGAGTGAAGGAGAAGAAGTTACAGTAGTTTTTAGTTTAAAGAATTATCCTTATTATTACATAAAAACAGGAAACTTAGAAGGATTCGTAAGGAAAGATATGTTGAAAGGTTATGAGTTAGCAAGTGAAAAAAGCTTATGGGTAAAAGAGAAATCAGCTCAGGTTCTTTTAAGTCCAAGAGAAGGGTCTGAAGTTCTGGGTTATCTTGCACCTTTTAGTGAGGTAAAAGTATTGGTTAAAACAGAAAATTTTTATAAAATATACGAAAAGAAGCTTCGTCTTATGGGATGGGTGCACAAGGATAATCTTACAGGAGAAAGACCAGATTTTACTCCTCCTTATTTAAGGATAGTAGAGAAGAGTTTTAATGGTAAGTATTTAATTTTAAAAGGATTAGCAGGTGATGATATAAAACTTGATGGGGTATTTTTAAATAATGAAAGGTTATCTTTAACAGATGCCTCTGATGTTCATTTTCCTGTGAAGATTAAAGATAGAAAGTTTTTTACGGTAAAATTTTATACTATAGAAAAGAATAGACCTTATGTAATAGAGCTTAAGGCAGTGGACAAAGGGAAGAATATTACTCTTTTAAAAGTGATGGTAAAAGGAGATAAGATTGAACAAAAAAAGTCTGAAATATTTTTCACTTTCCCACCAAAGGAAAAATCAAAAATTATCAGTAAGAACTTTTTAAGATTCAACTTTGTATTAGAAGATTTAGATAAAGACTATGTGTTTGAGCCTGGAGAAAGGGTAATGTTGAAAGTATATTTAGTAAATTTTGGACCATCAGCTGTTTCTAATTTGAATTTGAGTTTAAAATCAAAGAGTATTGTATCTCCTCACAAAATTATAATTCCATCACTTTTTTCAGGAGGGGTATTTTTGCGTAGCTATTCTTTTTTAGTAAAAGAGGGTGTTGAAGAGGGTGAAAAAGAATTAGAGGTGTGTTTATATAAAGGAGAAGGTGAAAAATTAGGGTGTTATCAATTAAAATTTTAGAGAATTGGGGGAGGGGAAAAGTTGCGTAAAACAGAAAATTTATTAGAAATTTTGCAAAATAAAAAATTTATCCAATATTTTCTAATCCAATTTTTATTGTGGATGGCACTTATAACCTGGTATATTCCAGGATATAGTGCTTCTTTAAAAACTTCTTTACGCTCAGATAAAAAGCAAAGTGTGGATGTAAAGAAATTAGAAAAACTTTTCTGGGATGAGGATTATGAGGAGATTATAGGGCTTTTACGAAATAAGGAGTTGAAGAAATTAAGTTATAAAGAGGCTTTTTATTTAGGATATGCATATTTGATGTTGGGGGAGCAGGAAAAGGCTCTCAGCTGTTTGAAACAGGCATTTAGTAAAGCTAAAACTTTAAAGGAGCGGGCGCAGGCTGGAGAAATTATGTCGCAGATTTATTTTTATCGGAAAGATTACAGGGATGTAATAAAAACGCTTGGGGTAGTAAATTTAAGAGAGTTATCAGATAGAGCTAAGTATTATTATGCTATGGCTTTAATTAACTTAGAGATGTTTAGTTTGGGGAAGACAGTTGCTTACTTTATAAAAGATGGAAAGTTAAGAGAAAAGGTATTAAAAGCTTATAAAATGCGGTATGGCACAAGGTTTTTTGGACAGGTTTTTCAGGTATATGATTCTAATATCAGGTTAGTGGAGCAGGAGAATATAACAGGTAAGTCTGGATTTGTGACTCAGACTATGTTGATGTTAAATAGTTATGCACCCCGCTGGAATACTCAGGTTTTATTTTTTGGAAGTTATCAGAATAATAGAGAAAATAAGGCTTACGACATTTATATGGGAAGTTTTGAGTATAAGAAAAAAGGTAAAATACTTCAATTAACTTTTCCGTCTTTATCTCTGGTTTATGCGAATAATGATTTTTACACTGCTTCTGTAAAGAGCGGGGTAGAAATAAAACTTACGAAAGATTTAAGAATAAAAGCGGAAATAGGGGGTGAGTATAATTTTCAAAATACTAATAACGAAACAAATAAACAAAATACTGATAACAAAATAAATAAGCATGCATTGTTTTATAAAATTAAAGCAAATTACAAAATAGTCAGTTTGCAAATAAAAGGGAAGAATTATTTAAATTATTACGATAGGATAAACCTTTCTGGAGATATTACTTGGAGAAAGCCTATAGGGAAGAAATTTAATATTACAATTTCAGGAGGTGTGCAATATACAGTGTATGCAGATATTAATGATCGTCCATTAAAACCAAGGGGGAATTTTTCTCTTGACTGGAAATTTTTTAAAGCAGGAGGGATAAGTTTTAAAGCCTCGGTAGAGAAAAATATACTTCTAAAAAAAGATAAAGAACACTCTCTTGAGCAGGAATATTTTAAGTATGTAGTTGGGGTGGGAGTGAAAATAAACTTTTAATAAACCTATTGTAAGGCGGGGGGTACCCCGCCACCTCCTCCCTCCAGGAGGGAGGAGAGAAAGGTTTGAAAGTAAAATTAAAGGGGGCTTGAAAGTGAGGGTGATAAAAAAAGGGTTAACGATAATTGGATTAAGTTTATTTATAGCATTATTTATTTTTACTATTGGTTTTGCCCAGCAAAGGTATGTGGGAGAGGTGGTTAAAGCTAAGGGCAGGGTGAGTATAGTAAGGGCTAATACTTTTAGGGGAATTCCCTGGAAAAAGGACCCCAGCCTGCATGTAAATGATATTGTAAGAACTAAAAGGAAGTCTATGGCGATGGTAAAGTTTATAGATGGAACAAAGATTACCTTAGAGGAGAGGAGCCGGTTAATTATTGAAAATTATATTCCTGGTGGGAATGTAAGGGTAAACAATCCCAGTGGGAAGGTGATATACAAAGTAAGTAAGCGAGTTTCTGGATTGTTTCAGGTAAGGACTCCTACTGCTCTTATAGGAGTAAAAGGAACGGAGTTTGCTACAGTTACTACACCTACATTTGTAGCGGTTTTTGTAAAGGAGGGAGAGGTAGAGGTAGCTAATCCAAAATTTCCGGATATAAAGATTAAAATTCCAGCTAATTCTGTGTCCTTAGTTCCTGTAAGTAGTCCTCCTACTCCTCCTAAAACTCTCAGTCATAAAGTAATAGCAAAAATTTTTGCCACTACCAGGAAGCTGGAAAAGATGGAAAAGAAAGAAGGAGTAAAGAAAGAAGAGACCAAGAAGGAAGAGGCGAAAAAAGAGGAAGGAAGAAAAGAGGAAGAGAAAAAAGGAGAGGGAAAAGAAGAAGGGAAAAAGGAAGAGAAGACGGTAGCTAAGGCACAGGGAAAGGAAGGTGGAGAAGGAGTTAAGGCTAAGGAAGAGGTTAAAGAAGAGGGTAAAGCTGAAGGAGGTGAAGTAAAAAAGGAAGAAACTGCTAAAGTAGAGGAAGGAGTTAAGGCAGGAGAGACAGAGGGAGGTGAAGTAGCTGGAGGAGAAACTGGAGGTGAAACCGGAGGAGCAATAGCAGGAGAGACTGGAGGGGGAGAGACAGGAGGTGAGGTAACTGCAGGGGAAGTAAGTGGAGAAGAGGCTGGTGGAGAGTTAGGAGGTGAAGAGACGGGTGGAGGAGAGAAAATTGTGGTTGAAAAAGAGACTTTAAGTTTACCGGTAAGTCTTGAAGATACAGAAGGTTTTCTAAAAATGGTAGGAGTTATAGAGGAGACACCTGCAGTAGAAGGTGCTGAGGTTGAGACAGGTGCAGGTTTTGAGGGAGGCAAAAAAGGAGAAACAGGAGTGGTAGAGGGAGCAGGTGCGGTGGAGGGAGCAGGTGCAACGGAAGTTACTTCTGGGATTACAGAAACAGGAGAAGTTACAGGACTGGTGGAGGAAGGGGTTACTCACGAAGTAGGGGGAGAAGTAATTCATGAAGTAACTACAGAGACCGGAGAGGAGGTCAGTCAGGAGGTAAATCAGGAGGTAAGTCAAGAGATTGCTCAAGAGAATCAACAGGAAGCTGGAGAGGAGGCACAGTTAGAAGAGACGGTAGAACAAGCTCAGGAATTTTATCATGGTGCAGGGCAGGTGGGTGTAGAGATGGAGTTAACTGCTATGGAAATTGAAGCTCAGGCTTCAGAAGTAGCTACCGAGGTAAGCTTGCAGGAGATAAATTTACAGAATACCAATACAAAACCTGTAAGCATAACCATAGAACTTAAAGAGGTAAATATTAAATAAAAATGTATGGGCAGGATTT
>CAZQIW010000082.1:0-6755 GCA_964593845.1 uncultured Thermodesulfatator sp.
ATACGCCAGCGGGTTTACAGCCCGCCCCCTTTGTCCACTCGGGCACCCCTCCATTCAGTCCCTTATAAAATAACTTAATTTAAAATTTTGTCAAGGATCTTTGATATTAATTATTGAAAAATTTTTAGGGGCAAAAAGCCCCTAAAAATCAAGTTACTGTGACATTTTCTGATTTATGTCTTTAAAATACAAGTCAAATACCACTGCAGTGGTTCTAAAAGCTAAATGAGCAAACTTAGAATATAATACACCTAAGAATAACATAAATACCGCTATTAAATGGGAAATATAAACTAAAGAGGTAATATCTTTTAACCCAGGTATATTACGCACAATTTCTATACCAAAACCTGTCAAACCTACAACTAAAATCAAATTAATCAAAAAACTATCAGGATAACTTGTCTTTACACTTTTTTCAGCCTCAGCTTTAGCCCTTCCAGCTTTTATCCTAAGAATACTCCAAAGTAATAAAAGACCTCCTATATTACCTAACCATTTTACAGGATGAAGTATAGGATTCCAAGGTGTATGAAATTCAAAAATATCAGCCATCACAAATACTATAGCTGTAGTTACTGCAAGAATTACAAAAGCGTAAATTAAAATCTTATGAGGAGCTGCTCTCCAGTGATTAGCATCACATTTTGTAAATCTGCTATGAGATAAAATCTCCTTTATAGCAGGAATAAGATATTTACTTAAAATAGTCCACATTCCATATCTATAAGCCTGCGGAATATTATAAGTGTCTAAATAGGCATTCCACATCTTACTTATAGCAGAGAGCAACATAATTACCACAAAAGCTGCTAATGGGAGAAAAATTACATCTATCATTAATACTCTTGCTGGTAAATGGAAAATCCAAATATCATAATGAGGTCCTCCATAAGGGAATGAATTAGCATCAAAGAAATTAGGAACCCCCTGGAAGGTAGCTACAGTAGCCAGTAAAATGAAAAAGAGAGCTATAAGGGCAAGCACAACCATGCCCCAACTCTTGTTGTAAAAAGTATGTAAGAACTTAAAAGGCATAGCTTCTCTTATTACCAGAAGTCTAAGAGCACCCATTACATCACCTGGATTAGCTCCTCTGGGACAATACTTACTACAATCACCACATTGATGACATAACCACACTGCAGGATCATTAAGCAATTTATCCTTAAAACCCCACTGTGCCAAAATCATTTGTTTTCTTGGGAAAGGTGCTTCATCAGAAGAAAGAGGACAAACTGTAGCACAAGTAGCGCATTGGTAGCATTTCTTTAAAGTATCTCCACCTACTTCTTGAATCTCTTTTATAACATTTAAATCTGGATCTACTTTTAATATCCCATTTGCCATGGTTCTCCTCCTTACCAACCTTTAAATGGATTTTCGTCAAATCCTTTTATTTCTTCTTCAAATTCTCTCATTTTGTTCACTGCTTCATCTACTTCATCAATGGCAACTGTATGTAATGTAACTCTTTCTTGTTCTAATGCAAGCTGCTGTAAAGTCTCTGCTACATTTTCCATACGCCTATTGGCAAGCTCACTACCTTTAATAAAGTGACATTGATAATTCTCTCCATACTTACATCCAAGAAGGAGAATTCCATCATACCCCTTACTCATAGAGTCTTTAATAAAAGCTACATTTACAGCTCCTAAACATCTTACAGGGATAATTCTAAAGGATACAGGAATACTCTTTTTCTGATAAGCAGCCATATCTAAAGCAGGTAAAGCGTCGTTTTCACATACAAAAGCCATCAATCTATACTGTCCATATCCTTGCTCTGGCATTTCTGTAGCTTTTACCATGTTTCCTATCATATCCACAGAGTAATCTTTGAAACTAATAATTCTCTGTGGACATGCCCCAAAACATGTTCCACATCTTCTACATCTCGTAACAAATTGAATAGGAAAGCCCTTCTCATCCTCATTTAAAGCACCAAATGGACATTCCTCAGTGCATCTCTTACACTGAGTGCACATCTTCAAATCAAATTCTGGATAAGCAAAATCCCAAGTTCTTGGATGAACAGCACGACCCTCTTCAATAGCCACCAAACACTGAATAGCTTTAAGAGCTGCTCCTCTTGCATCCTCTATAGCCTGCTGAATAGTCATGGGCTGATGCACAGCTCCAGCAGCATAAATACCTGTTCTTCTGGTTTCATAAGGGAAACATACGAAGTTAGAATCTGCATATCCATAAAAGAGTTCAAGCTCAGGAAGACCAGGTCCCTGTCTGTATTCTAAATTAAGCACAGGCTCTTCTGCAGTTACAGGAACCATTCCAATAGCAAGAACCACTACATCAACTTCTATCTCTAATTTCTCTCCAAGTAAAGTCTCATCAACTATAACCTTTACTTTTCCATTCTCTCCCTCAGAAACCTCAACCACCTTACCCTTAGTTAAAAATACACCAGGATCATCCTGCAAGCTCTTATAAAAGTTCTCAAAAATTCCCATAGTTCTCATATGATCATAAATAATAAAAGCCTTAGCCTCAGGATCAGCCTCTCTAATATACTTAGCCTGTTTTAAAGAAGCTAAACAACAAAAACCAGAACAATAAGGTAAATGATTCTCATCTCTCTGACCTGCACACTGAATAAAAAGAACACTCTTAATAGGTGCTCCATCAGAAGGTCTAACTAATTTACCACTCTTTGCCATCTCCTCAAATTGCACATTAGTAACTACATTCTTTATCTTGCCAAAACCTAAATGCTCTAATTTACTTGCATCATAAGGCTTAAATCCAGCTGCTAAAACAATAGCTCCAATTTTTACCTCTTCTTCCTTTCCTCCTTGCTTAATCTTTACCTGATACAATCCTGGTGCACCAGAAATGTTAGTTACAGTTGCACCTTTATATACTTTAATTTTGTCATTACTTTCTACTTGAGAAATTAAATCGTTTACTATCGGAGGAACAAGATTTTGATAAGGTGGTTTTACTTCACAATGAGCCTTCATCTTAGCAACAAAACCACCTAATTCCTTCTCCTTTTCTACCAAAACCACATCATATCCTGCTTTAGCTGCCTCCAAAGCAGCAGTAAGACCCGCTACTCCTCCACCAATAACCAATATAGTTTTGGAAATCTCTTCCTCTGGTTTGTAAGGCTGAGGGAAATTATAACTCTGAAGTTTTGCTACACTCATTCTAACATAATCTTTTGCCAGAGACATAAGCTCATCTTTAAAAGTTACACCTTCCACAACCTCAGTACTATCATCTAAAATCTCTCCATTCTCTCCTATCGGAAATCTACTCCAAACTACTCCCTCTCTTAAATTGGCTCTATCCACTGCTACATTATCAAAATTAAATACATCATAATTCACACGCTGAGAACAAGCACAAATAGAAACCGCTTCAAGTCCATCCTCTTTTATTTTCTCCTCTATAAAAGCCCTTCCTTCTTTAGAACACAAGAATTCTCTACTATATACTACTGCAGCCCCCTGTTCTCTGGCTGCATTTTCTAACTCTGCTATATCTAAACGGTCTGCTATGTTACATGAAGTGCATATAAATACACCTATTTTCTGCATCTTTTACCCCCTTATTATAGTTTGAATAGCTTTCAAAGCTGCACCTGTAGCAGTCTCATTAGAAGTCATAACATCTAAAGGCATCTTAGCACATCCACAACCAATAATTCCTTCCTCAGAAGTAACAAATCCGTTCTCATCTACGCTAAGCCCTGGAATCTGGAGACCTGCTATACTCGGCTGCATTCCAAGAGCTAAAACAACCATATTAACTCTTTCATTAACTTTTTTACCAGAAAGTGTATCCTCTGCAGTAACTATTAAGTCCTTAGTCTCAGGATCTTCCTCAATTTTAGCAACTTTACCTTTAATAAACTTTATCTTAGCCTCTTCTTGAGCTCTCTTAAGAAATTTTTCATATCTACCAGGTGTTCTGAGATCTATATAGAAAATTAAAGCCTCAGCTTCTGGATCCTGCTCAGCAAGATAAATACTCTGCTTAAGAGAAGCTAAACAACAAATGTAAGAACAATAAGGCAAATGATTCTCATCACGAGAACCAGCACACTGAACAAAAGCCACTCTCTTAGGAGGTGTATTGTCAGAAGGTCTTAAAATTTTTCCTCCTGTAGGACCCCAAGGTGAAGCCAGCCTTTCCATCTGCATATTAGTGATTACATTAGCAAACTTACCATACCCTAAATTATCCAACTTGGTAGCATCATAAGGCTTCCATCCTGTAGCCCATATAATAGCGCCTACTTCAAATTCTTTTATCTCTTCTTTCATATCTGGATCTATAGCCTTATACTTACAAGCAGCCATAATTCTTTCTAAATCGCCAGGAGCTAAAGCATCCTTATCCAAAACATACTTCATTGGAAAAGCCATAGGATAGGGTAAATAAATCGCCTTGGTTTTTCTCAACCCAAAATCAAATTCACTTACTCTTTCTCCTTGACAAACTTTCTCACACTCTCCACAAGCAGTGCAATTATCATTTACATAACGAGGTCTTATCTTTACCTTTACTTTGTAATTCCCAGCCCCTCCAGAAATTTCTGTAACCTCAGCCATAGTATAAACTTTAATCCTTGGATTAGTCTTAATTCGTCTATAGTTAATCTCTAATCCACAAGTAGGAGGACACAACTTAGGAAAATAATACCTTAATTGAGCTACTCTACCTCCTAAACTTGGTTCTTTTTCTATTAAAATAACTTCATAACCTGTTTCTGCAGCTTCTACAGCTGCTGTAATTCCACTAATTCCTCCACCTACTACTAATATAGGTAATTGTGCCATAATCCCCTCCTAAACACTTTTTCAGAATAAATCCCCTTTTCAAAAAGGGGATTTATTCTGAAAAAAATAAAAAAAGAGGGGGCTAAAAAGCCCCCTCTTTTTTGCTTATCTTATCTTTTTACGGTCCAAGAGGATCAGGAATGATCTGGACATATGGATAAGTCTCTAAGGTCCACTGCTTGGTCTCAGGATCCCAGCTGGAGAGAGTGAAGCATCTCCAGTTAGCATCATCAAGGTTGGGGAAGTCAGTTCTATAGAAGTATCCAGGATAACGTGTCTCCTCACGGAAGAGGATGTGTAAGAGGTGTGCCTCAGCAGTCCATACACGATGTCTGTTCTCCCAGGCTCTCATAAGCTCGTGAAGATCTCTGGCAGCTGCATATTCCATATCCTCTTTTAACATTTTGAGAAGCTCAAGTCCTCTTTCAAGCATTACCTTGTTGGTCTTATAGAAGGTGGAGCATCCAGCTACATATTCATCCATGAGTTTCATTAATCTTTCCTGAATGTGACGAGGAATGAGATAGTTCGGATTAATCTCATAATGGGTAGAAGCATTCTTATACTGCTCAAATCTATACCAAGGACCATAGATTTCCTGCTTTAATTCATCAGGTGTTTCCTTAATAGTAGGTTTATAATCTTTATTATCAAGACAGAATTTTACCATTGCCTTAGCAGCAATACGTCCCTCTACATGAGAACCAGAAGAGAATTTATGTCCAGAAGCTCCAACTGTGTCACCTGCACAGAAGAGTCCTTTTACAGTGGTCATTCTGTTATAAAGACCAATCTCTTTCCAAGGAGCCTTATATTCCTCAGGTACCCAGTCCTCATCAGGTCCGCATACCCAAGCTCCAGCACATCCAGCGTGAGATCCAAGGAGATAAGGCTCTGTTGGCATAATCTCAGATGGTGTTTTATCTGGCTCAATATTCAAACAAGCCCAAAGTCCAGCCTGAGTTACACACATGTCTAAGAAGTCTTCCCAAGCCTCAGCAATATACTTCTTGAACTCTTTCTTGTCCATATTCTTAGCAGCTTCCTGCAATGCCCACTCAGTATGCATGAAAATTGGTCCACGTCCAGCTTCCATTTCAATAAGCATAGCATGGTTTCTTAAACAAGTTCCAATATGAGAAGCCTCGCCATAAGGAGCAAACTTCTTTAATTCATCAGCATGTTTCTTAATATAGTCCTCACCAAAAGCATTGGTAGCTCTTGCCTTGAAGAGCAAGAACCAAGCACCAACTGGTCCATAACCGTCCTTAAAACGTGCAGGAATAAATCTGTTTTCCATAAGAACAAGTTTAGCACCAGTCATAGCACACATAGCATATCCAGTTCCAGGGTTCCATACAGGATACCAGGCACGTCCCTTACCTTCTCCAATGGATCTTGGACGGAAAATATTAACAGCTCCACCTGTAGCAAGTAATGTAGCATTAGCCTTGATGATAAAAATCTTATTCTCTCTTACAGAAAATCCTACTGCCCCAGCACAACGATTCTTTTCATTAGCATCAAGAAGTGGTCTTACGATAAAGCATCTCTCAATAATTTCTCCCTTATCATAATTCATAAGAGCATTCTTAGCAGCCTCAGCTACAATAACCTTATAAGATTCTCCGTTGATCATAATCTGCCAACGTCCAGAACGAACAGGCTGAGCTCCGCTCTTTAAAGTTAACCCCTTAGCCTTAGCCTCAGCTCCATCCAAGGTCTTTCCAGTATTAGGATCCTTCTTCCAAATAGGAAGACCCCACTCTTCAAAACAGAAAACTGTATCATCAACATGACGACCAACATCAAATACAAGGTCCTCACGAATAATTCCCATTAAGTCACAACGAACCATTCTTACATAATCATCAGGCTTGTTCTCTCCAATATAAGTGTTAATAGCAGAAAGACCCATAGCTACTGCACCAGATCTTTCCATAGCAG
>CAZQIW010000083.1:0-6717 GCA_964593845.1 uncultured Thermodesulfatator sp.
TAATCTTCTTTATTTTAGAAAGCTTTATTTTTAGTGCTGAAAGGGCACTCTTTTCGCCAGTAATATTCGTTGCAAAAAGATCAAAATCAAAAGTTTTCAGCTTAATATTAAAAACCAAGTGTTTAAAAGCAAGACTTTTGGTGCTAACCTTAGAAAGCTCAGCTTTTAACTGGGTAAAATCATAAGTTATTTTTCCTTTTTTTACAAAAAAAGAATATTTATAGTAAGGAGTCTGAGCAAAAAAGTTATTTAAATATACCTTTACTTTTCCTGTAATCTCTGAAGTTTTTCCTTTTAATTCTATTTCTCCTTTTACTATCCCTTTGAATTTATAATTGTTTAACCATTTTAACTTATGCTTTTTGCTTAGATGAATCAAGATATTTTTTAGTTCTTCTGCCTCCCCTGTAAAATTCCCTCTTAAATCCAAATAAATCTTTTTTCTGGAAAAATTTAAAGTAAGATTTTCCACATTACAGGGAATATCCTTGTTTATTAAGGTGCTGCCTTTAAAATTCAGGACTTTTTTCTTAAAATAGAGTTCGCCTTTTATCCCGCCAATTTTAAAAGGTAAAAAGGAGAGTTCTATGTATCCTCCCCTTACATCTGCTTTAAGTCCAAGATTTTTAATATGAAATAAATCTTTCAGGCTTTTCCCTGAGTTTTCAATTTTTAAGTTATATAAGTTTCCTCCTCTAACAATTTCAAAAAGTTTTCCTATCCCTTTATTTTTAGAAAACACTTTTAAAGCTATCTTTCTTATACTTGCCACATCCAATTTTTCTATTCTAAGATCCACTTTATAATTTTTTTTATCTTTAGTAACTTTAAGAAAACCTTTCACTTTGGGATATTTCAAAATAACAGGATTAAAAGTGGTTTGAATTTCACCGCCTTTAATAAGCACAATTCCCTCTATATATGTTCCCTGAAGCCTTTCTTGAGGTAATTTTTTAATAATTATCCAGGGATTTAAAGAGGTAAAAGCTATATTTAAAGTATTCTTTTCCAAAATAATTTGAGAATTTAGGTCTATTGCACTTTTTAAAATTCCTCTTCTGGCAAACCATTTCAGCTTTGAAAGATCAAGCTCTTTCAATTTAACCATACTCTCTGAAAATATTCCCTTATTATAACTAAATCTTCCAGTTAAATGCACATTTTTAAAGGCTGAAGAAACTGCATCAAGTTCATAAAGTGCTTGTTTTTTATCTATTCTCAAGTTAAGTTCTGTTTTTTTAAGCTTGATCCAGCCAAGAGGAGTTTCATAATCTATAGTTCCATTTTTTAAAGCTAAATAAAAAGGAGAAAGATTTTGAAGATTTGCCACTAATTTCTCTGGATTAAATTTTTTATCTGAACGATGAATTTTTAAAGTAATATCTGAAGTTATTACTTTTACAGGAGTATATTTAAAAGCTAACAATTTTGAAAAGGAAAAGTATAGCTTACCCTCTGGAAGATGGAGTTCATAACGAGATGACTTAAAATATAAGTTTTTAAGAGTGCATTTACCCTGAGGGAGTTTTACTTTTATTTTTTCATACTTTAATTCTATGTGACGATGAGTTTTAAGATAACTATATAATCTTTTTTTAAATCCAGAGGAATTTAAAACTTTATTTATGTTCAAAAAAAGCAAAAAAACACAAAAGAAAACTAAAAAGAAAAGAGCAGAAAAAATAAGGGCTAATTTTTTAAACATGCTGATAAAAATTTTAAATTGGATATCTGAAAAAATCAAGACAGATTTTAGTTTTGAAGAAGCCTTAAGGCAAGTTTAAGAGCAGAGATAAAGCTATAGGGGTTGGCTATCCCCTTTCCTGCTATATCATAGGCTGTGCCATGACAGGGCGAAGTTCTTATTACAGGAAGTCCAAGAGTAATATTAACTCCATCCTCAAAGTGAACCAGTTTAAAAGGAATTAAGCCCTGATCATGATAAAGGGCTATTACCAGATCAAATCTCTTCTTATATACCCAGTAAAAAAGACTATCAGAAGGATAAGGTCCACTAACAGGTATATTATTTTCCCAACATTTTTCTAAGGCTTCTTTTATAATGGTTTCCTCTTCATCTCCGAGAAGTCCTTTCTCCCCAGCATGAGGATTCAGACCACAAAGTGCTATTTTTGGCTCTTTTTTTCCAAGTCTTTTTAAGAAATCATACGACAAAAGAGCTACTTTAAAAATTTTTTCTGCACTAATACTCTCAGGCACTTTTTTTAAAGGAATATGAGTGGTTACTAAGGATACTATCATCTTTTCTCCATAAAAGCACATTACATAATCTTTTACATTAAAACTTTTGGCAAGCCAGTCTGTATGCCCTGCATAAGGGATGTTTACTTTATTAAGACCTTCCTTGGTAATAGGAGCAGTAACTATAGCCTGCACTTCTCCTTTTTTAGCAAGCTCTATAGCAGTTTGAACATAATGAGCCATTGCTTTATATCCTTCTAAGGTTGGAGTCCCTGGTTCTATCTCAAGTTCTGAAAGCGATAAGATTTCCACTGAAGGAAGCTGCAAATTAAGAATCTGAGCTATACTATTAAGAACTTTTTTGTCTCCTATTATTAAAAGATGTTTTAAAATATCAGGCTGATTTTTTTGAAAATAATCTAAAGATTTAACAATTACTTCAGGACCTATGCCTGCAGGACATCCCATTGAAATAGCTATTTTAAAGTCTTTACTTTTCACCTTTCTCCAACCGTAATAAACTTATAGCTACCGATTAAGAAAAGAAAGAAGAGTAATAAGAAAAGCAAGGAAAGAAAAACCAAGCCCCATAAACCACTGCAAAAAATTAAATCTCCGCTCTAAAGCCTCAAACCTAACATTCATTTCCTTTTGTAAAGCCTCAAATCTGGTATTCATTTCCTTATAAAGGGTTTCATAGCGGGTTTGTTCTATTTCGCGGAGGGCTTTGAGTTCTTCTTCAACCCGAAGTATTCTTTCAATCAAAGACAACTCTTTAGCTTTTAACTCGTTTTTACGAACAAATTCAACTACTGCTAAATTCACATACTCCTGAATTTTTTTAGAAAGTTCTTCACTAAGAACCTCATCAACTACAAACCTTACTTGTTCTACAAATTCAGGAGAAACATTTTGCTCCATACCTTTAAAATACCACGGATTTAAAAAATACTCAAGAGGGAGGCGAGGGCTGTGCCTCCCTTTGCATTTTTATAAAAAATTACTTCATCTCTTCAAAGTCAGCATCAATTACATCATCTCCGCCTTTTTTCTTGCTGCTATCTTCAGCAGTTCCACCTGTAGCACCAGCTCCTCCTGTAGCCTGAGAAGCCTTTTCTCTATAAAGTATCTCTGCCAGTTTGTAGGAAGCCTGTGTTAATTCATCACTTGCTCTGCGAATAGCATTTATATCCTCTCCTTCCATTACTTTTCTAAGTTCAGCAATCTTATCCTCTACCTCTTTCTTTAAGTTCTCAGGCACTTTATCACCAAGCTCTCTCAAGCTCTTTTCTACAGAATAGATTAAACTATCTGCCTGGTTACGAGCCTCTGCAAGTTCTTTTTTCCTCTTATCCTCTTCAGCATACTGTTCAGCTTCTTTAATTATTCTCTGAATTTCCTCTTCACTTAAACCAGAGGAAGGTCTTACTACAATAGATTGTTCTTTACCTGTTCCAAGATCTTTAGCAGTTACATGTAAAATTCCATCAGCATCTATATCAAAAGTAACCTCAATCTGAGGAACACCTCTCGGAGCAGGCGGAATACCTACTAAATCAAATCTGGCTATACTCTTATTATCCTTAGCCATTGGTCTTTCACCTTGTAATACATGAATAGTAACAGCAGTCTGATTGTCAGTTGCTGTGGTAAAAATCTGACTCTTTCTTGTAGGAATAGTGGTTCCTCTTGGAATAATTACTGTAAACACACCACCAAGGGTTTCAATTCCAAGAGAAAGCGGAGTAACATCAAGAAGAAGAACATCTTTAACCTCACCTTTAAGAACTCCAGCCTGAATAGCAGCTCCCATAGCCACAACTTCGTCAGGATTTACACCTTTTACAGGCTCTTTACCAAAAATCTCTTTTACCTTCTGCTGAACTCTTGGCATACGAGTCATTCCACCAACAAGTATTACCTCACTTATATCTTTTGGTGTTATACCAGCATCTTGCATGGCAATACGACAGGGCTCTTCCAGCTTATCTATAAGATCTTCCACCAGGCTCTCAAGTTTAGCACGGGTAAGTTTCATTACTAAGTGTTTTGGACCAGAGGCATCAGCAGTAATAAAAGGTAAATTAATCTCTGTCTCCAAAGTGGTGGAAAGCTCTATTTTAGCTTTTTCAGCCGCCTCTTTTAACCTCTGCAAAGCCATTTTATCTTCTCTTAAGTCTATACCATGTTCTTTTTTAAACTCCTCAGCAATATAATCTACAATTCTCATATCAAAGTCTTCACCACCAAGGAAGGTATCTCCAGAAGTAGCCTTTACTTCAAATACACCATCTCCAATTTCTAAAATAGAAATATCAAAAGTCCCTCCACCAAGGTCAAATACAGCAACCAGTCCTTCTTTTTTCTTCTCAAGTCCATAAGCCAAACAAGCAGCTGTAGGCTCATTAATAATTCTTATTACATTTAATCCTGCAATTCTTCCAGCATCCTTGGTTGCTTGCCTCTGGGTATCGTCAAAATAAGCTGGAACTGTAATAACTACATCCTTTATCTCCTGTCCAAGATATTCCTCCAGATCCTGTTTAATTTTTCTTAAAATCATAGCAGAGATTTCAGGAGGGCTATACCTTTTCTCTCTTATTTCTACATGAGCATCTCCATTGGGAGCCTCTACAATCTTATAAGGCACTCTCTTTTTCCATTCCTGAACCACAGAGTCATTAAATTTTCTACCCATTAATCTTTTAATTCCAAAAATAGTATTTTGAGCATTTATAATAGCCTGCCTTTTAGCAGGCAATCCTACCAGAATTTCTCCACTTTCCTGAAAAGCCACTACAGAGGGGGTGGTGCGTGTTCCCTCACGATTGGGAATTACCTTGGGTTCACCCCCTTCAAAAATAGCTACGCAGGAGTTAGTAGTTCCAAGGTCAATACCAACAATTGGAGCCCTTTCCGCCATCTTTTATACCTCCTTATATAATTTTTTTTATTGTTCATTTTTGGAATTTTCTTGGTTCTCTTCTTTATTCTCAGTTTGCTCTTCTTTTTTTCCCATACAAACACAAACAAGAGCTGGTCTTATAATTCTATCATGTAATTTATATCCTTTTTGATAAACCTTAGTTATCCCTCCATTAGGAACCTCAGGATGAACCTCTGTGGAAAGAGCCTCATGAAGATGAGGCTGAAAAGGTTCTCCTACAGCAGGTTCAAACTGCACTAATCCAAATTTTCCCAGAGTTTGAATGATGGATTTCAAAGTTAACTCCACCCCTTCCTTTAAAGCCTCTATGTTCTCAGATTGAGAAAAAGCATCCAAGGCTCTTTCCAGATTATCTATACAGGGAAGAATCTCCTTAAAAACATTTTCTAAAGCAAATTTATAATACTCTTCTTTTTCTTTTTTAAAAAATTTTTTCAAATTTTCTACTTCAGCAGCATATCTCAAAGCCATATCCTTCCAGTATTTTATTTCTTCATCTTTTTGTTTTAACTGTTCTTCCAAAGAAAGCTGTTCTTCTTTATTTTCTACTGTTTCATTCTGTTCATTATTTTCTTTAACCTCTTTTTCCTTTAAAATCTTTTCCATCTAATCCCTCCTCAGGATTAACTTTACTTTTATCTATTTCAGGTTATGATAAAAATTAAGTCCTATATTTAATTTTTCCAGAGGTATAAAGCAAAAAATGTTAGAAAATTGGCAGATTAAAGAAATTATTAAAACTGCTTTTTATGAGGATTTACCCTTTTCTGATCTCACTACAGAACTTCTGATACCCTCTGAAATTAAAGGAGAAGCTTATTTTCTGGCAAAAGAAGATCTGGTTGTATGTGGAACTCCTATAGCAGAGGAAGTTTTTAAATTCTTAGATTCTGAAATAAAGATTAAATGGAGTGTAAAAGAAGGAGAAGAGGTCAAGGCTTTTACTAAGCTCGGTTTGGTAAAAGGAAAGATTAAAAGTATTTTAAAAGCTGAAAGAATAGCTCTCAATTTATTGCAGCACCTCTCTGGCATAGCCACTTACACAAGAAAGATTGTCAAAATTTTATCTGGTTATAAAACCACTCTCCTTGATACGAGAAAAACTTTACCAGGATTAAAAGCTCTTCAAAAGTATGCCGTAAGAATAGGAGGAGCTCAAAACCATAGATTTTCCTTATCTGATGGCATTTTAATAAAAGATAATCACATAAAAGCACTTGGAGGTATAAAAAAGGTTATAGACCGTTTAAAATCTGGCAAGTTTCCCCATTATTTAAAAATAGAAATAGAAGTAAGCTCCCTTGAGGAAATAAAACTTCTTTTACAGGAAAAAGCACCAGTGGATATACTTCTTCTGGACAATTTTTCCTTAGAGGAGGTTAAAGAGGCATTAGCTCTTATTAAAAGCTATAAGACTGATATAAAAACTGAAATTTCAGGAGGAATTACCTTAGAAAATATAGAAGAATATGCCAAACTTGGAGTGGATTTTATCTCTTCAGGAGCTTTAACCCACTCTGTAAAAGCAGTGGACATAAGTTTAAAAGTAAAATAATTTTAAAATTAAA
>CAZQIW010000084.1:0-6713 GCA_964593845.1 uncultured Thermodesulfatator sp.
GATAAAAGGGTTAAGACTTTTTTATAAAACAAGGTTTTATCCATAGTGAGAAATTTATCATAGAAATCTCTTATGTCAAGAGAAAAACATTAAAATTTTTTAAAAATTTTCGGGTAATGTCAGGAGGAAGGCGGGTGGCAGAAAGCTGGATTACTTGAGGTATTTTAAGTTCTTTCATAATTTTTTCTCCAGTTTTTTTAACACAAATTTTTTAAGATGAATTGCCTGGTGAAGGGCTTCTTTTGCCTCTTCTTTTGAAGGCTGATAAAAAGCATCTGGATATCTCACTTCTACAGCATAAAAAGTTAACTCTTCAAGTTTCTCCAGGTCCAGCTCTTTAAAATCCTTATCAACTTCTAAACAAAGCTTCAAAAGGGTTGCAATATCGTGAGTTTTAGGAACTTTTATGTCAAAGTAAGTAAGATAAGCCTTAAGGAGTTTTTCTACAGCTTGCTGAGCATGGAAACATATAGAGTCAGTAGGTGGATCTTTATCTTTAATAAGAATTTGAGCTGTTTTTAAGTCGCTCTCTGCTTTGGCAAGCCATAGTTTTATTACTTCTTTCTTAGATGTCATAACTGGATTCCTTCGGTATAAACCTCATTGGCTAATGTATT
The DNA here is from genome assembly GCA_964593845.1 of uncultured Thermodesulfatator sp. Lineage (GTDB taxonomy): Bacteria > Desulfobacterota > Thermodesulfobacteria > Thermodesulfobacteriales > Thermodesulfobacteriaceae > Thermodesulfobacterium. The sequence continues at coordinate 618 of CAZQIW010000084.1, forward strand.
GATTATTTCTTTTTCTTTTTCATAAGCTATTTTTGATTTTAAAATCACATCAAAGGAGAAAAAAGGAAATTTTTTATGCAAATTTTTATAAATTAAATACCATAATTCTTTTTTTTTCTGTGGTGTTATTTCTTTATCTAAAATTATAAAAATATCCCAATCACTATCTTCTCTATAATCTCCACGCGCCCTTGAACCGAAAAGTCTAACCTCAACGATTTTTATATGAAAATTTTGTAAAACTTTTTCTATCTCTTTTTTTATAGACTTCTGTATCTCTATCTCTTTATCTTTTACTTTACAAACTATTTTTTTCACAATTATCCTTTTCCTAAGACTTTTGGTAGGTATAATAAAAATAAAAAAACATCAAGAGAAGGTACCAACCATGAACCTACAAACTATTTTATCACATCCTGAAAAAAAGGAAATATTTGAAAAGATGCTCACTGAAAAAAATAATAGGTGAAGTAAAAACTTGCTTGAAACATTAGCCCTGGCAGAAAGAGAAATCTTTTGCGAAGAAACAAAAAGATAAGGAGGAGTATATATACGACAAATGCGGTGGTGGAGATGGAGGAGGTAGATGTGAGAAAGTGGAAAATAATTTGCAATTGAGATGTAATAAATTTCATACACACAAATCTTGACACTATAAAAAAACGAAGTAGTTTAAAAATTTAGGAGGATTTTATGCATTTCTTGCTTCAAGGCGAAAATATCAAAAAGTTTCTTCTTGGAAATGAAGCTATAGCAAGAGGAGCTATAGAAAGCAAATTAAGAGTAGGAGCAGCTTATCCAGGCACTCCTTCTTCAGAGATTGCCAATAATCTTTTTCAGCTTCAGGATGATTTACCAGGTCTTTACTTTGAATTTGCTGTAAATGAAAAGGTAGCTATGGAAATAGCAGGTGCTGCCTCTGTTTGTGGCTTAAGAAGCCTTACCTGTATGAAACATGTAGGACTTAATGTGGCAAGTGATGCTTTTATGACTTTAGCTTATACAGGGGTAAAGGGTGGTCTTGTGGTTGTTACTGCTGATGATCCTGCCTGTCACTCCAGCCAGAATGAACAGGATAATCGGTATTATGCAAGACTTGCCCAGGTGCCTATGCTTGAACCATGGGATCCTCAATCAGCTTATGAACTGGTAAAGTATGCCTTTGAACTCTCTGAAAAACTGGAGTTGCCAGTGCTGTTTAGAACCACTACCAGGGTCTCTCATGCCAGAGGAGTGGTTGAGGTTAAAACTATTCCCTGGGATTTTTATAAAAAGTTTGAAAAGGGAGCTTTTGAAAAAAACCCAGGAAGATTTGTCCCTGTTCCTGCGGTTGCAAGAAAAAGGCATAAAATACTCCTGGAAAAACTGGAAGAAGCCAGGGCTTTTGCTGAAAGTTTTGGTTTTAATAAATCTATTATTAAAGGTGAGTTTGGTATTTGTGCATCAGGAGTAGCTATTAATTATGTTCTGGATGCTTTAGAAGATCTTGAGATCTCAGAAGAAGTCTCACTTCTTCTGCTTTCCTTTACTCATCCTTTTCCGGAAAATCTGGCAAAGGAATTCTTATCACAAGTTGAAACCTGTTTAGTAGTGGAAGAACTTGAACCTTATCTGGAAGAACAGCTTAGAATTGTTTCCTATAATTCTGGATTAAAAACTAAAATTTTTGGAAAAAAAGAAGGTTATTTTTCCAGACTTTTGGAATTTACCCCCTCTCAGGTAAAAAATGCTATTGCCAAATTTTTAAAACCTGAAAAGTTTAGTATAGAAGTTCCTCCCTTTGATTTTTCTGAGAATCTTCCTAATCGTCCGCCTGTTTTGTGTCCTGGCTGTCCTCATAGAGAAACCTACAATATTATTAAAGAAGTTTTGCAGGAATTAGGAATAGAAGAAAATACCATTTATCCCACAGATATTGGCTGTTATACTCTTGGAATTATGCCACCTTTAAATATGGCTGATTATCTTCTTTGTATGGGCTCAAGTGTAGGAAGCTCCTGTGGATTTGATATAGCTACAGATCAAAAAGTGGTGGCTTTTATAGGAGATTCCACATTTTTCCATGCAGGACTTTCTCCTTTGGTAAATGCTAAATATAATTTACACAATTTTACTCTTGTAATTCTGGATAATGAAACAACTGCAATGACAGGACATCAGCCAGTGCCCTCCCAAACTTTAAAAACTTCTCGCTTGAAAGAACATCCAACTATTTCTATAAAACGAATTGTAGAGGCTTTAGATATTCCCTGTGTAGAAATAAATCCTTATAAAAAAGAGGAAGCCAAAAAACTGGTTAAACCTCTTCTTGAAAAAAAGGAGCTATCTGTAATCATATCCAAAGCTCCCTGTGTATTATATAAAGCAAAAATTCAAAAAGAAAAAAGGAGTTAAATATGAAAAAAATAAAGGGTCTGGTAGTAGGTGTAGGTGGACAGGGAATAATTCTTTTTACCCGAGTGTTGGGTGAAGCCTGTGTAAGAGAAAATATTCCTATTATAGTTTCTGAAGTCCACGGAATGGCACAAAGAGGAGGGGTGGTTGAAAGTTCTATCTGTATTTATGGAAAAAGTCCATATGTTTCAGAAGGAGAAGCAGACTTCTTAATTGCCTTTGAGCCAGCTGAAGCTCTCAGATTTATAAAAAGAGTCAAAAAAAAGGCTACATTACTTATAAGTAAAGATCCTGTTTTTCCTTTAGCTGTAAAAGAAGGTTTGGCAACCTATCCTGATTTAACCCCCTTCTTTGAGAAAATTAAAGAGTATTTTTCTAAAATTTACTTTATCCCTGGAGAGGAGCTGGCTAAAGAGGCTGGGTCTATTAAAACCCTTAATGTTGTTATGCTGGGAGCTGCCTCTGCCCTTAATCTATTTCCTCTATCTCCTTCCTCTATTAAAAAAACCTTGTTAGCCCTCCTTCCTGAAAAATTACATGAAATGAATTTAAAAGCTTTTGAATTAGGATACAATTACTTTAAAAGCTCTTAACCCTTTGCTGATGCCCTATGTCCTATTTCAGGACAGGTAGCTTTTAATGGAATAAGAGTTAAAATTTTGAAAGCAGAATAAAAAAGTAAGGAGGTTAGGGGATGCTGAGGTATTTGATCGCAGTTGTGAGTTTTTTTCTTTTTTTCTCACAAGCCCTTGCTCAAGAAAAAGCCTCTCCTTTAGTAACACCTCGTAAAAAAACAGAGAAACTTCAGGTTGATGGAAGGGTTCTCTTCAGATTTTCTCAAAGTGAAAATGATGGAAAAACTATTTATGGAGATCCTGGAAATGGGTTTGTTATTAGAAAAGCAAGAGTTAAGTTTCACGGAGCACTTACTAAAAACATTAAATACATGATTCACATTAGAGCTGATAGAGGAAGCAAAATAGAGCTTTGGGATGCTTATATTACCTATAAATTTAGCTCAATTCCTTTTTCTATTAAAGGAGGTATGTTTAAAAATCCTTTATCTATGTCATATTTAAAAAGCGGAACAAAGCTTTGGTTTCCTAAAAGACCTGTTGCAGTAAATAAAATTGCTCCTGTCTGGAGAGATCTTGGTATAGCTATAACTTATAACCCTATTAAAAAGTTAAATTTTACAGCTTCTATTTTAAATGGAGAAGGCTGGACTTCTGACAAAATTTATAATGAAGATGGGAAGTATCTTTATGTTTTTGCAGTTGAAACAGTGCCGTTTAATAATAAAAACTTTAAATGGAAAGTAAGAGGTGGATATGAAACAGGATATGACAGATGCTCCAAGCTTATTTATAACGCTTATAATAATGTTAAGGTTGTAAAAAGAAATCTCATTGATTTTGAAACAAAATTTGAGATAAAACCTATTGGTTTGGCTTTTGAAGGAGGATACCTTTACGATAATCCAACAAATGCAAATAATGGCACTGCATCTGTAAGTCTTGGAGATGCTAAAGGTTTCTACCTTCAGATAGATTATGCTTTTCCTGTTATTAAAAAGTTTCATCTTGTAGGAAGATATTCCTGGGTGGATCCGAATGATAAAGTAAAGGATACTAAAGATGTTGCTTATACAAGTGTAGGTTTCTATTATCTTTTAAAAGGATGGCAAGCAGCAATTAGAACAGCTTATGTATGGGCAAAAGAAAGACATGGACAGGAAATTGATAATAACCTGTTTGTAACAGAATTTCAGCTTCTTTTTTAACTGTTTTTTGATAGTATTTGATAAAGTATTATTCCAGTTGCTACAGCTACATTTAGAGACTGAGCTTTACCAAACATAGGAATAGTAATAAGTAAATCTGCAAGTTTTTTAGCTTGCTGAGAAATACCTCTTGCTTCGTTTCCAACAATTATAGCGATTTTTTTTGGAAAGTTTATTTCAAAGAGGTTCTTTCCGCCTTCTGCTACACTTCCTAAGATCGTAAAATTGTTATTTTTTAACTTAAAAACAATATCTTCCAGTGAGCTAACCTGTAAAACAGGCAAATGTAAGATACTTCCTGCACTGCTACGAACTGCTTTAGGCGAATAAGGATCAGTTGTGCCTTTGGTATAAAAAATAGCTGAAACTCCTGCAGCATCAGCTACTCTTATTATGGCTCCTACATTGCTCGGATCTTGAAGAGCTTCTAAAATTAGCACAATCTTTTTTAAAGAACTGAACTCTATTTCTTCCTCTTCTTTTTGCTTTATTACTGCTATAATTCCCTGAGGAGTAGCAGAAGGAGAAATAATTTTGAAAAGCTCTTCTGAAAGTAAAATAACGGGTATCCTAAGCTCTTCTGCTTTTTTAATAAAAACTTTTCCTTTTTCTGTTTCAGCTATTTCAGAGGTCAAAACTAAGTATAAAATTTTCCAGTTATTATTTTCAGCTTCCTGCAAAAGTTCTCTTACAAAAGTGGCTCCTTCCAGCAAAAAGGCTTTTTGTTTTTTTCTTGTGCGAGGCTCTATAAGGCTTTTTAAAAACTTAAAGGTTTCATTCTGTTTACTACGGATGAATTTCATAAAATCAACACTTATTTTTTTCTATATATGCATAAGCATTGTGAGCATGGATAGACTCAAAATTTTCTGCTTCCACTGCAAACCAAGTAACCTCTGGATGTTCAAGCAATTTTTTTGCTACTGTTCTTACCACATCCTCTACAAATTTTGGATTTTCATAAGCATATTCTGTAACATATTTTTCATCAGGTCTTTTTAAAAGGGGATAAACTGGGCTTGAAGCTGAAGATTCAGCAATTTCTATAAGTTCTTCTAACCAAATAAATTTTTTAAACCTTACTTTTATAGTAACTACTCCTCTTTGATTATGGGCAGAATATTTACTTATGGATTTGGAACAGGGGCAAAGGGTCATTACAGGAACTTTTACTCCTGCAATAAGATCTTTTTTTTCATTAGAAAATGAAGCTAACAAAAATCCTTGATACTCCATTAAAGATACCACCTCTGTAACAGGTGCTTTTTTCTCAAGAAAATAAGGAAAAAACATTTCTAAATAAGCTGACTTAGCAGAAAGCTTTTCTCTAAGTTTTTTTAAAATTTGGGTAATATTTTTCATGTGGATCTCGCCTTTAAATTCATTTATAACTTCTATAAAACGGCTCATGTGGGTTCCCTTAAACTTGGCAGGAAGATCTACATAAAGATTAATTTCTGCTACTGTATGCTGAAAGCCTTTTTCCCTGTCCAATACAATAACAGGGTATTTAAAACCCTTTATTCCTACTTTATCAAGCGGGATTTTTTCTTCAGGAGGCTGACTCTGAACATCCAGTAATTTCATTCTTTAATCCTCCTGAGTTTCCTAATAATTAAAAATTTTAAAATATATTTATAAAAATTTTCCTTAATGCTATGGATTTCACAAAGTATATATAAAATGTGTCGTGAGTGGTTTCAGTGGTTGAGGAGAAAATAAAGGAGGCGATTGTGTCCATCAGAGGAAAGATATAGAAAAAATGTTTAAAAAAGTAAAAAGATTTAAAAATAAGAGTAATTTTAAGAAAAATTGAAAAATTTTAAAAGAAATAGATTTAAAAAAGTAAAATTCACTTCTTCTTCTTCTTCTTCTTCTTGATTCATCAGGTTTGACTTTTGGAAGACTTTTTATTAAAA
>CAZQIW010000085.1:0-6706 GCA_964593845.1 uncultured Thermodesulfatator sp.
AGCTTAAATCACACTTTTATCAATTTCTCTCGTGAGACCTGGATCTGGATTTTACTCCTTTACTGCCTTATTGCCTCAATTTTACCTGTATGGATTTTGCTTCAGCCAAGAGACTATTTATCCAGTTTTCTTTTGTATTCTCTTTTACTAATAGGAATCGTAGGTATATTTTTCGGAAATTATAAAGTTTCTTATCCTTCTTTTTTAGGTTTCAATTCTCAAATCGGTCCTCTTATTCCTTTTGTTTTTATTACAGTTGCATGTGGAGCCATTTCGGGATTTCATTCCTTAGTTTCTTCTGGAACCACTTCCAAACAGCTTGATAATATTAAAAATGCAAGACTTGTAGCTTATGGAGGGATGTTACTGGAAGGTATTGTAGCAATAATTGCTTTATTTACTGTTATGACCCTTTCCAAAGACTTGACAAAGTCTCACAAGTTGCCTACAGAGATTTTTTCCTTAGGAATTTCTAAGTTTGCCTCAGTTTTAGGTTTGAATCCTAAAACAGGGGTTATTTTAGGGTATCTTATTCTTTCTGCCTTTATTTTAACTACCTTAGATACTGCAACCAGAATTACCCGATATGTTTTTCAGGAATTAGTAGGAATAAAAGAAACAACCTGGATCAAAAGGCTTTTTGCTACTTTGGCTTCTTTAATTTTACCTGTAATCTTGGTTCACTTAACTTTTTATGCTCCTGATGGAACTCCTATTCCAGCCTGGAAAAAGATTTGGCCTATATTTGGTTCAACAAATCAGCTTCTTGCAGCTTTAGTTTTACTTACTATTTATGTGTGGATAAAGCGTTTTAAACAGGGAGAGGCTTTGTTTGTATTAATTCCTGCTATATTTATGATTGTAATAACCTGTTGGGCTTTAAGCTATATTATTTTACATCACTTTACTTTAAACATTATTACTATTATTGCATTTTTTCTTTTAGCATTGGCTCTATATATGTGTATAGAAGTTGTAAGAGAAGTGAAAAAACATAGAGGAATTTTTACTGATTAAAAGGATGTTATAGGTGAAAAATTCCTCAATCTGAGGACTTCTTTATTTTAAGTTTTTTATAAAGCTTGATTCTTCTTAAAGAAAGAGCTAAAATGAAGTCGGCACAAAAGTTGCTTACCAAAAATGCTGTAAAATCTAATAAGTCTTTATAAAGGAGGGGATGAGGATGAAGGTGGGTAAAGGTGTTAAGTTTTTAACTTCAGCTTTAGTAGGAGCTTTTTGTTTTTCTCAGGTAGCCTTAGCTGATAATACCTCAGTTGTTGCTAAAAACTCAGATGTAAAATGGAAACTTTATGGAAGAGTAAAAGTAGATTTTAATTATGATACTGTTCAGTTTAAAAAATATAATGATTTTATTGGAGCAGTAACAAATAGTACTTCGGATTGGGAAAATGATTCCACTAACTTTAATCCAAGGGATACAAGAATAGGTGCTATAGTTACTTCTAAGGAAGGAAATTGGGAGGTTAAAGGACATACAGAAATTGATTTTTATGGAGATACTGAGAGTAACAATTTAATTCCAAGAATGAGGCTTGGTTATATAGGACTTACTTATGTTAAAACACGCACAAACATAAGAATTGGACAGGACTGGATTCCTATAGCTCAGCTCAATCCTTCTACCATAGACTTTGGAATTTTAACTGCAGCAGGAAACCTCTGGTGGCGTGTTCCTCAAATTACAATAAGGCAGAACTTTATGAATAACTGGCAGATTCTTTTCTCTGCTATGAGACACAGGAGAATAAGCACTACTGAAGAAGTTCGTATGCCATGGGTTTTAACCAGGATTCAGTATAAGGATGGTTTAATTGGAAAAGGAAGTATGCTTGCTATAGGAGGGGGATATAGGCATGACACTATAGATCGCTGGCTCATTGCAGGTGAATGGAAATTTAAGTTTAATTTAGCTGGTCAGAAAGTTTTGTTTAAAGGAGAAGCCTGGACTGGTGCTGGTATAGATGACGAGTTTTTACGCTATGAGTTGGGTGAAAATAATGGAACAGCAGTAAGGGCATGGGGTGCTTGGGCTGATTTAACCTGGATTCCTACTTCTAAAATTTCTTTTACTATCGGAGCAGGAATAGACGATCCTGATGATGATGACATTATGAAAGGTAGAACAGTTGCTTCTTTAAGTGATCGTCAGTTTACCCAAAATATTCAGTGTTTTGCTAATGTATGGTATAAGTTAACCAAGCATGTAAAAATAGGAGCAGAAGTAGTTCATGTAGAAACCGAGCGTAAAGATGATCTCCGTAAAGGTAATCGTTTTACTCTCTCTGCTTTTTATAACTTCTAAAGTTTGAAAAAAGTTTTAAAAAATTAAAAGGGGGCTTTAAGTTTAAGCCCCCTTTAATTTTTTTCTTTTTCCTTTATACTTTCTTTCATGATAAAAGGATTTCGTGGAACAAGTCTGGTTGACTATCCAGGTAAAATTGCATCTGTAATATTTACTTATGGATGCAATTTTCGGTGTCCCTATTGTTATAACTTAGATTTGGTTTTACCTGAAAGATTTAATCAGCTTGAAGATATTCCTGAAGAAGAGGTTTTAAAAGAACTTGAAAGAAGAAAAGGATTTATTAAAGGAGTTGTTATTACTGGAGGAGAGCCTACAATCTGGGAAAGGAAATTGATAGCTTTTATTGAACGAATTTACTTTGAACTTCAACTTCCTGTAAAACTTGATACCAATGGTTCTAATCCCCCAATAATAAAAGCCCTTACAGAGATGGAAATTGTTGATTTCTGGGCTATAGATTTTAAAACCTCTCCAGATAGATATAAAGAAGTAGGAGGAGATTTTGAAAAAGTTGAGGAAAGTTTAAACATTTTAAGAAATTATCCTGATAAAGTAGAAGTAAGAATTACATGCTACCCTCCTTTAATCTCAGAGGAAGAATTAAAAGAGATGATTCCCTATTTAAAGGGCTTTAAGTTTATAGCTCTTCAAAAGTATGTGCCAGAAGAAACTTTAAGTGGAGAAAAGGTAGAGCCTTATTCTGAAGATTTTTATAACTGGGCAATTGACTTTTTAAAACAACATCTCCCAGAAGCAGAAATCGTAAAAAGATTTTAAAACTTATGGAGCTAAAAGGTCTTTATGTAATTACTGATGAAAAATTAACTCCTTATAAGGACAACCAGATTTTTTTTAAAGTAAAAGAGGCTTTAGAAGGTGGGGCAAAGATTGTTCAGTTAAGAGACAAAACACATTCAGATGAGTTTCTTCTACCTTATGCTAAGGAATTAAAAAGGCTCTGTAAAGAATATCAGGCACTTTTTATTATAAATGATAGAGTGGAGTTGGCTTATAAGGTGGATGCTGACGGAGTTCATCTTGGGAAAGATGATGTTTCCATAGAAGTTGCGCTTAAAATTTTAAAAGACAAAATTATAGGAATTTCCTGTTACGGAGATCTGGAGCGAGCTAAAAAGATGGAAGCTCTTGGAGCAAGTTATGTAGCTTTTGGTAGCTTTTATCCCTCTCCAACTAAACCAGAGGCAAAGAGAGTAGATAAACAGATTTTAGTTCAGGCAAAAAAAATGCTAAAAATCCCCATTTGTGCCATAGGTGGAATTACCTTAGAGCGCGCTAAGGAATTAATAACCCTTGGAGCTGATATGATAGCAGTCATAAGTGATATCTGGAAGGCTGAAAATATAAGAAAAAGGGCAGAAGGCTATAGCAAGCTTTTTAGCTTTAGTCCGAACTCTTCAGCTTTTTCTAAATATTCTGGATGATTTAATATTTCTCCTTTTTTTTCTATTTCTCTAAAAAAAAGTCCACCGAGATAAACGCCATAAATAGTATCTAAAACATACTTAAAACTTCTTATCATTCCTTCAAAAAGCTTTTTTCCCTTTGTTGCTCCTACACTTAGCAAAATGCCCTTAGGTTTTTTATTTAAAGGATGTGGCAGGTGTAAAATATTTTTCCTTACCCAGAAGACTTGAAATCTTTCAAAAAAAGCCTGCACATAAGAAGTATGATGATAAAAAAATACTGGAGTAGCTACAACTAAAATGTCAGCTTGAATAATTTTTTTGTAAAGAACTTGAAAATCATCTTTAAGAATACATTCTCCTGTGGTTTCACATTTTCCGCATTCAATGCAGGGTTGATAATTAAGTTCTGAAAGGCGAATTTTTTCTATAGAAAAATGATTTTTTGCTCCATTTAAAAAGGAATCTAAAAGAATTTCTGTATTACCATTTTTTCTGGGGCTTCCATGGATAGCAAGGAGATACATTAAAATGATAGCTTAGCACTGAGTAAGGGTTTTTTTAATTACAGAAAAAACATGGGTAAAGACTTCTTCAAAAGTAGCAGGAGAGCAACGCCCCATTTCTATAAATTTAATAACGATTTCTTTAGTGGTTCTAAGAGTTATTTCATCAAGAGGAGAAAGTCGTGCTTCTTCAGAGGATTTTATTTTTTGATCTAAATTAACTATTTTATTTTGAGCCATAAAATTAAACCTTTGGTGGAGCCAGTGGGTCCACTAAACATTATTGGTAATATAAATGTTTTTCCCTTTTTGTCAATAGAGTAACGAAGGCTGTTTTTAAATTTATTTTTTGTTATGTTGCCCTTTTTTATCATAAAATAACTCCCTAACCTTTTGCTTGTATTTCCAAACATCCCTCTATTAAATTCCTTACTTTTTTGTTCCGCCTATATAATTCCTTGAAATCTTTCCTTAATTCATATCACACACGGAATCTATATGTCTCTTTCACTTCTATAGCTGATCTTATACTAAGCTTTCTAAGTTTCTCCATTACCCTAACAGAATCATAACATTTATCAGCAACAAAAAATTTCACTTAAATCCTATCAATTAAATATTTTTAAAATTCAATAAAAGCTTAACTTTACTGAAATAAGCCGAAACACTCACCGCTGTAACAATCACTTTCTTCACTTTCAAAAACTGCAGCTATAGAAAAAATAATTATAAAACCTTTATCATATTTTAGGGCGTTTTTGTTCTTTAGCAGATTTATTATTTTTGTTTATAACAAAACGGGCTATTTTGTAATTTATTTAAATGTTTACGATTTTCTTTTTAGTAAAAAATTGATATCCTATTAATTTTTAAGTCTTGTTGATTTAAAATTTAAAAACAATTTTTAGAACACCTTACTATATAGATAAAAAACATTCTAAATTATTGCACTCCATAAGGGCAAAAAAGTGGTAAATAAGAAAAATTTATGTTAAAATAAGTTTATGTTCGGTATTTCTTTATAAAAGAAGTCGTAAGAAAAGTGTAAAAAAGTTTATCTTAATTGAAATGGGGGGATATATATCCACTAAGAAAATAAAATGATTATTTCTTTTCTTCCTACTTTTAAAGGTGATGTAAATTTTTTCCAGTTTGAACCTTTGGAAAAAGAATTTTTTAATTTTATTTCTGAGGCTAAAGCTATAATTTTCCCTCCTACTATTTCTTCTGAGCTTTACTTTTTTGCAAAAAATTTAGGAATTCCTGTATTTCCAGAATATACTCTTAGATTTCTTTTCCCTGGAAAAATAGGTCAGATTTTACTCTTAAAAACTTTAAAACTCCCTCATCCTGAAACTATCCTTATTCCAAGATTGTGTGGTCTTGAAGAGAATCCCTATGAGAGAAGTTTATCTCTAAAATTTCCCTTGGTTTTAAAAGGAAATTGGGGAAACGAAGGAAGTGAGGTCTTTTTAATTAATAATAAGGCAGAACTTAAAGAAGTTTTAAAAAAAGTTAAAAGCTGGGAAAGATCAGGAAGATTTGGTTTTCTTCTTCAAGAATATATCCCTGCAGAATTTGATGCAAGAGCAGTAGTAATTGGAGAAAAAATTATTATTTTCTTTAGAAAAGGAGGCTTTAAGAAAAATCTTGTTCAGGAAGGAGAAATAATCCCTTGTCCTAAAAGAGGATTAAAGAAAAAAGTATATGAGCTTGCTCAGAAGGTTATTAAAAAAACTGGTTTTAATCTGGTAGCTATAGATTTTCTTTTTAAAAATAATCAGCCTCTTGTAAGTGAGTTTAACTTTGTTTTTGGAAGAAGAGCTATTGGAGAAAAAACTTACCAATATTATTTAAAAAAAGCTATAAAATCTTTTTTAACCAAGGTGTTGTAAGATAGAAAAAGGCTATGAAGAAGACTTTTTTTATAAAAACACTTGGATGTAAAGTAAATCAAGTAGAAAGTGCTTTTATAGCTGAAAAACTTTTAGACAGAGGATTTGTGTTGGCTTCTGAAAAAGATGCACAAATCATGATCTTAAATAGTTGTGTTGTTACAGCTAAAGCTCAGGCAGAATGCAGAAAGATTATAAAAAGATGGAATAAATTTTCTCCAGAATTTGTAATATTAGCAGGATGTTACTCCCAAAGGTTTTTTAATGAAGCCTCGGCTTGGGCTAAGGAAAATAATATAAAAAATTTGCTTATTTTAGGACAAAAAGAAAAATTTAAAATTTCAGAAATTCTTGAAAAAATACACAGTTCTCAATATAAAAAATTTCCTTTAATTATGGTAGAGGACATTTCTCTGGAAAGGTTCTGTGAACCGATTATTTTACATAGATTTTTAAATCATTCTCGGGCATTTGTAAAAGTGCAGGATGGATGTGATAATTTTTGCACTTATTGTATTGTGCCTTACACAAGAGGAGCTCCAAGAAGTGTTCCAG
>CAZQIW010000086.1:0-6681 GCA_964593845.1 uncultured Thermodesulfatator sp.
TATAATTTATAATTTAATAGCTTTTTTAGGCAATTTTTGCAAAGTAAAACCAAAGTGTTTATGTTTATAAAATTAAAATAATAAAATGGAAAAAAAGCACTTATTTATATTGGTATTTTTAACAATTCTTTTGGGATGTTTTGGAGGAGGTGGAGGCGGGGATAAAAATGGTGAAACTGTAGAAGAAAAAAATATTTGGCAACCTAAACCAGGAACTACTTGGCAGTGGCAACTTACTGGAGAGATTGATACTTCTATAGAAGCTGAGATGTTTGATATAGATCTTTTTGATGTCACAAAAGAGGTAATAGAAGAACTTCATCGCAAAGGAAAAATAGTAATATGTTATTTTAGTGCTGGTACCTATGAACCTTGGAGACCAGATGCTAATCAATTTCCTCAAGAAATTATAGGGAACACTCTTTCAGAGTGGCCAGATGAAAAGTGGCTTAATATAAAACAACTTGATGTTTTAGCTCCTATTATAAGGGCTCGTTTGGATTTAGCAGTTGAGAAAGGATGTGATGGTGTAGAGCCAGATAATGTAGATGCCTATACTTTTGATAATGACGATGATCCTCATAACGATACAGGTTTTAACCTTACTTATGAGGATCAACTTCGGTATAACCTCTGGCTTGCAGAAGAGGCTCACAAAAGGGGTCTTTCCATAGGATTAAAAAATGACATGGATCAGATACAAGATTTGGAGCCTTATTTTGACTGGGCTTTAAATGAGGAGTGCTTTTATTATAACGAATGTGAAAAACTTCTTCCGTTTGTTAGACAAGGTAAAGCTGTGTTTGTGACAGAGTATGTGGATAGCGAAGAAAATGTTGATAAAGATTGGGTAAAAAGTTTATGTGAGCAAGCAGAAAAATTTGGTTTTTCATTAATAATAAAAACAAAAGATCTTAATGCTTGGCGTATTGCTTGTGGGGAATAGTTAAAATTTGAATTTAGAAACAAGAAGTTCCAGATTTTCCATGGTTTGTGTAAGATTTTTTATACTTTTTGCTGTTTCAATTACCACCTGATTTAAGGATTCTCCAATTTGTGTAAGCTTTTGCAATTCTTCATTTATTTGTTTTATATACTGCACACTCTGCTGAGCATTTTCACTTAGTTGAGCAATAGTAACATTTTGCTCTTCTATAGCAGCTGCTATAGTTTGAGATGAGAGATTTACATTTTCTACTGTTTGAGAAATAGCAGAAATAGAATTTACAATTTCAGAAATATTTTGTTGAATGACTTGAATTTTTTGAGAAATTTCTTCAGTAGCCCCGCCTGTTTGTTTAGCAAGTTCTTTAACTTCATTAGCTACTACAGCAAAACCTTTACCAGCTTCTCCTGCACGAGCTGCCTCAATAGCTGCATTTAAAGCAAGTAAGTTAGTTTGCTCTGCAATATTATTAACAAAATTTACCACATCTGTAATTTCTTTTGAACGACTGCTTAAATGTTCTACTGCTCCTTGAATAGTTTGCACTAAATCCATTGCTTGCTGGGCTATTGTTTTAAAACTCACAGTGCTTTTAGCTATTTCTTGAATAGCTGCTGTCATTTGATTAAAAGCTCCTGCAACTTCTTCTATCTGACCTGCAATGTCTTCTGCATGTTTCTCTATACTTTTACTTCCTTCCCCTACTTTTCCAGCCTCTTCTACTACTTTCTTATTAGCAAAATCCAAACTTTTTACTACTTCTTTAAGTTTTTCTGTGCCATTCACTACATTTAAAAGCATTTCTTTTAACTGATTGATAGCAATAGAAAGAGCCCTTGCCATCTCTCCAATTTCATCCTGAGAAGTAATCGTTATGTTATAAGTTAAATCTCCACGAGAAAGAGCCTCAAGAGCTGTCTTAATTTGAGCAAGAGGCACTACAATAGCCTTATACATAAAAACACCATTCATTATAAGCACAAAAATACCTACAACACCAATAAAAAGCACTATCCCAAGCACTTTATATACCCGAATTTTTACTTCAGACTTTTTCACTCCTCCTACTACTTTCAACCCATTTTTAAGAAACTCTTCCCATTTACAAAATTCTTCAGAAAGCTCGCTTCCAAGTATAGACTTTCCACTTTCGGTAAAAAGAGACAATGTTCCTGTATGAAAACCATATTCTTTAAACTTTTCTCTAACTTTTGTAAAAGGTTTGTCTAATTTCTTTAAAGACACTACTCCAACTAACCAACCATTAGGATTTCCTGAAGTATCTTTTACCTGAGTAGCATATACCATAAAAGTAGAAACAATTTTCTTTCCGCTTTTTATTACAGAAGAAGTTAAAGGAATATCTTCTGAACAATGAGAAACTTTAAGAAGAGGTTTAAATTTAATATCAAAAAGATAAAGTCCACAAAAATAGGGTGCAGTTTTTAACATCTGAGAAAAGGTCCCTTTTAAATCTTCAATCTGTTCAAATTCAATAGCAGGACCATAAATGTCCTGTAATGTCCATCTCTCAAATATTCTGTCATTTTCTTTTAAAATATTTTCAGTAATAAGAGAAGCTTCGTGAGTAAGAAGTTTAACTATAGCAAGGGCTTTTTCTTTTGCTAAACGCAAAGTAAATGGATAAAGAACTAAAAGCACAACTATTAAAAGAAAAATACTAATTCCTGCACTTAATCTTATCCTATCTCTTAACTTCATTTTTTATTTCTATCTTATATTTTTTCCTATTAACTTTTACTTATATATACCACATCCTACAAAAAATGTGTCATCTACTTTTTTTACAAAGGAAATCTTAGGTCTTACTTTTTTGGTAACCCTATCAAACCAGTAATACAAAACCCATCCTTCTCCTTTCTTTTTTACTATGTTTATCATTTCCCGAATAAAATATTTTCCATTTTTATCTTTTAAATTAGAAACATTTTTCCCCACTATCTTAGGATTACCACCATGAGCAATGGTTACCCCATTCATATCCACTGCAAAAATATAAAGCGATCCTTTTTTCCATTCTGGAGAATAAGTAAAATCTTTAAGACACTTTTCTTTACCTACTTTTTGACAATATAAAACCGCTTTATTTACAAACTCTTTTACCTCTTCTTTGGTAGTTGCACAAACTATAGAAGCTGTAAAGAAAACTGTAAGAAAAAAACTAAAAACCCCAATTAGCACTCCCCGCCTCATCTTTTGCCTCCTTGTTTTAGATTTTTATGATTTTAAAAATTATTATAAAATATTGAGCACATATAGTCAAGTTTTAAATAAGGAGTTCTTTAGTTTTGGCTATCCTTTGTTACTTACGAGGTAATATTATCCATAAAAAATTTTGAAAATTTTATTTTTTTCTCTTGTTTTTTTGAAACTTATGCTTGTGTTTTTTTTAAAATTAGGAGTTTTGCTTTTAGGTTATAGTCTTTTTTTCCCCTATATTAGCTCATGCTACAACCGAGGATCAAACTTTACAACTTTTACAAAATCTTCACTACTTCTATTTCCTCTCCTTCTTCAAGCCCGAGTTTATTATCTGGTATAACAACTATTCCATCTGCTTTAACTAAGGACATAATTAGCCCAGATTTACTCAAAAGAGGGTGAGCCCAGATTTCTCCATTTTTTTCCTCTAAATAAACTCTTATAAAATCTGTTCTGCCAGCCTGAGAAGATATACTTCTTGAGATTTTTGCTTTTATCTTGGGCTTAAAAGTTTTTTGAGTAACTCCAGTAATTCTTTCCATTACAGGTTTAACAAAAAGATTAAAGCACATATATACAGCTACAGGATGCCCTGGTAAACCAAATACAGGTTTATTGTTGCAAAGCCCTGCAATAATGGGTTTCCCAGGCTTAATAGCAACTCCATGGAAAAGAATACCAGGTTCTCCAAGTTCATTTATAATTTGAGCTGTCATATCTTTGGTGCCTGCACTTGTTCCACCTGAAATTAAAATTATATCTGCTATTTCATAAGCTTTTTCAACGATTTTTTTAATTTCCTGATAGACATCTTTTATAATTCCCATTTTAATAGGAATACCACAATTTTCCTCTATCAAACCTGCCAGAGTAAAAGAATTAATATCTCTTACTTTCCCAGGAGTAACCTTTTCAGTATGAGGAATGATTTCGTCTCCTGTAAGGATTATAGCAACTTTTGGTTTTTTGCTTACCTTAACTTGTGAGATGCCAAGTCCTGCAAGTCCTCCTATATCCTGCGGTTTGAGAATATGCCCTGCTGGGATAATTAGTTCTCCTTTTTTTACATCCTCATCTTCAGCAATAACATTTTCAAAAGGTCCTACAGGCTTTAAAACTTCTATCAAATTTTCAGAAACTATATTTACATATTCAACCATTACCACTGCATCAGCACCTTCTGGAAGCATTCCACCTGTTGCAATAGCTGCAGCCTCCCCAGAGTTTAGTTTAAAAGAAGGTTTTTCTCCCATAGGGATTTCACCTTTTAGAGTTAAATATACTGGCATAGTTTCTTTTGCCCCAAAGGTATCCTGAGACCTTACAGCAAAACCATCTACCGTGGATCTTCTAAATCCTGGAAGATCTTCTGGAGCAAAGATATTTTCATAAGTTACTCTGCGATAAGCAGACTCTATAGGGATAACTTCAGGAGGGAGAATTTTAAAAGGAATAGCCTGAATTAAAAGCTCCCAAGCCTCGTTTAAAGAAAAATACCTTTTATCCAACATTTCTTTAATTATAAAAGATATTGAAAAACCTGCAATTGGAAGTAATATTACCTGAAAGATTGCAGGAGGTGAAGCATGAAAGTAAGTCCTTATATTTTTAGAGAATATGATATTAGAGGTAAGGTTGGGGTAGATTTTACTGAAGAGGTGGTTAGAGAAATTGGCAAAGCTTATGGAACGATAGTAAAAAGAAATGGAGGAAAAAAGGTAACTTGCGGAAGGGACGGTAGGCTCTCTTCTCCAGCACTTCAAAAAGCTCTTATAGAAGGGATTCTTTCTACAGGAGTGGATGTAGTGGATATAGGGATGTGTCCTACTCCTGTAATGTATTTTTCTCTTTTTGTTTTAAAAGACATAGATGGAGGAATTCAGGTAACGGGTTCACACAATCCTCCAGAGTTTAATGGGCTTAAAATTTGTCTTGGAAAGGATACACTTTTTGGTCCTCACATTCAGGAAATAAGAAAAATCATAGAAAAAGAGGATTATGAAAAAGGAAATGGCAGAGTTGAAGAAAGAGAGATAATAAGTGAATACATAGAGTATGTTTGTAATAATGTAAAACTTGAGAGACCTCTTAAAGTAGCTATTGATCCAGGAAATGGTGTTTGTGCTTTAACTGCTCCTGAGATTTTTAAAAGATTGGGCTGTGAGCTGGAGTGTCTTTTTTGTGAGGTTGATGGAAATTTCCCAAATCACTTTCCTGATCCTGTAGTTCCTGATAATCTGAAATGGCTAAAAGAAACAGTAGTAAGTAAAGGATATGAAGTAGGTTTTGGTTATGATGGGGATGGAGATAGACTTGGGGTTATAGATGAAAAAGGCAATATTATATGGGGAGATCAACTTTTAATAATTTTTGCTAAAGAACTTTTAAAAAAACATCCAGGAGCAAGTATTATAGGGGAAGTAAAGTGTTCAAGAGTTTTATATAAGACTATTGCAGAGCTTGGTGGGAATCCTATTATGTGGAAAACAGGGCATTCTCTTATAAAAAGTAAAATGAAAGAAGAAAAAGCTCTTCTTGCAGGAGAAATGAGTGGTCATATATTTTTTGCAGATAAGTGGTTTGGGTTTGACGATGGGGTTTATGCCAGTATAAGACTTGCTGAAATCTTATCCCAAAGTGATATACCTCTTTCTGAATACCTTAAAGAAATTCCCAAAATGTATTCCACTCCTGAGATTAGAAAGGACTGCCCTGATGAAATTAAATTTAAAGTTGTGAAAAAACTTGTAGAAAAATTTAAAAAGGAAGGGTTAAATGTTATAGATGTAGATGGAGCAAGGATTGAATTTAAAGAAGGCTGGGCACTTGTTAGGGCTTCTAATACCCAGCCAGTGCTTGTTTTAAGATTTGAAGCAGAAACAGAAGAGTTTTTAGAAAAATTGCAAGAAAAGGTGTATAATGCTTTGGAAGAAGTTTTAAAAGAAGTATAGGTTATGCTTAATTTTAAAGAACTTTTTTTTGAGCTTCCTTTACCTCCTAAGATAAAAAAAAGTGTTATTGCTTTAGAGATAGCAAAAAAGAACTGGAGAGAGATTATAGGAGAAAGATTTTTTCAAAAAACAACGCCTGTGGATTACAGAGAAGGAACTCTTTTTATAGAGGTGCCTAATCATTACTATCTTCAGGCTATATCTTCTTATACCTTAGTTATTCTTGAAAAACTGGAAAAGAAAGTTCCTCCTGAGCTAAGACCCTTATTTCAACAAATTCGTTTTAAAATTAATCCAGCTTTGTTTAAAAGGGAAACTAATTTAGAAAAAAAGGAAAATAAAATAAATTTGGAAGTTTTGGAAAATTGTTTAAAAAGTGTTTCAGAGGTCTTAAAAGATTCTGAATTGGAGGATATATTTATAAAAGTTATTCAAAAATATTTTATAGCTAAGAGCAAAACTTATGGATCCAGTTAAGATCTTGGAAAAATACTATAAAGGAAATCCTAAACTTTTTGAAATACTTTTAAAACACTCAAAAGCTGTAGCTGAAAAAGCCTT
>CAZQIW010000087.1:0-6665 GCA_964593845.1 uncultured Thermodesulfatator sp.
AAAAATGGTTAAAGTAAAAATCTGTGGCTTAAAAGAAAAAGAGGATGTAGAGTTTTTGAAGAACTTTCCAGTAGATTATATAGGGTTTATTATGTATCCTAAGTCTCCCAGATATGTTGGCGATGGATTAAAAGAACTTCTTTCCATTCAGCATAAAGCAAAAAAAGTGGTTGTTTTTGTAAATCCATCCTATGAAGAAGTAAAAACTGCCTTGGACTCAGGTGCAGATTTAATTCAACTCCATGGAGAAGAGTCTTTGGAGTTTGCTAAAAAAATTGGCTTAGAAAGAGTAATAAAAGCCTTTAGAGTAAAAGATAAACTTCCTTCAGAAATAAAAAACTGGAATAAAGCCTATGCTATTCTTCTTGATACTTTTGTAAAAGGAATTGCAGGAGGCACAGGAAAGAGTTTTAATTGGAGTCTTGCAAAAGAGGCTGTAGAAGCTGGTTATAAAATTTTTTTAGCAGGTGGATTAAAGCCTGAAAATGTAGTAGAAGCTATTTCTCAAGTAAATCCTTATGCTATAGACCTTTCTTCAGGAGTAGAATGCCACCCTGGAAAAAAAGATCCAGCTAAAATTAAAGAGCTTTTTAAGAAGTTAAGGCTGCTAACCACAGCTTCACCCTCTTAAGCTCAGGTATATTTCTTTGCAGGAAGTTTTAAAGAACACTTTTGCTTTATACTGATAAGAGATTTATAACGAGTAAGATCCTCCATTACCTTGCTTGAACTACAATAAGGACATCTAAGAGATGGGCTACCATTGTAAATAATTTTTTTAAACTTTTTTCCGCAACTACAACACCTTAACTCTAAAATTTTCATCTTTCAAACTTTTTTACAAATTCAGTTTTTAATAAATTTAGTAAATTATAAATTAATCAAAAATTAAATATCTCCCTTGTAAAAGGATTATAAGACTCTTGGGAATAATTTCAAGGGTGATTTAAAAAAATTTTAACTTAAATGATAACCTCCAGAGACTACTGATACAGCTGAACCCTGACCAAAGGGAATAACTTCTTGATAGTAAATCTGAAACTCCCCTTTTAATCCAGCTTTTTGCAAAATTAAATTAGTTAAATAAAGGCAGGAAATTCCACACACTTTCATAGGAGCTACTTTTTCTGCTTCTTTTATAAATTCTTCTGTAGAGGCTTTAGCTGTAAGTTCTATAAGAGTTTTATCCACCTCCAGGGCTTTTTCAATATGTGCATCTGAAACCTCAAAAGGATCTCCATAGCGCAATCCTAAATGACAAAAGTCTATTCCTAAAACTATATAGGTAGTATCATCTATTAGCTCTGCAATGCCTTCGGCAAATTTTTCAATTAGTTCTTTTTTTTCAAAAAAAGTAGGAAGTGGACCTACAAGTATGGGAAGAAGCACAAAGTTTTCCTTTAATAAATGATGTAAAAATAAGGCTTGAAATTCTATAGAATGCTCTAATTTATGAGCCATATGATCAGGAAAAAGTTCTAATCTTTTTGATTGATTAAGATAAAAAAGTCCTCCTTTATCATTTTTTACTATTCCAAAAGGAGTAGCTATATCTTTTGTAAGAACAGAATAAGGAAAATCCAGATGATGCCCTACACCCAAAACTATAACTCTTGAACCTTCTGGAATATTAAACCTATTGTAACTATGGGCATAAGCTTTAGCTCCTGCTTTTATATCAATATGAGGAACAATAAGAATTTTAGGAGGAGTTGAGGAGTCAGGATTTACCAGTTTTAAAATATCCTCTATAAAAAACTTAGCTTCTGATGCAGATAAAGGATAAGCCTGGTTGGCATGAGCCATAGGTCTAAAAGGAAGTGAAAACCATTTAGAATAAGCCTTGTTTTTTATCTCTTCAAAATTTTTACTCCATAAAAGACCCCTTTCATCTAAAAATTTGACAATTTTTACTATTTCTTCTAAAGGAACAAGTTGTCCTACCTGTTTAGTTGCCTCAGCCTGTAAATCTCTTAAATCATGCTTACCATCCATTAAAGCCAAAATAAGTGCCATGTTACGAGGTATAGCTATTAATTCTTCTACAAAACCCAGAGGATCTCTCAATAAAAAAATAGGTTGCCCGTTGTGTTCAGAAGGGATAGCATCTACATATCTTAATACAGGTTTATAATCAGGTGTGTATTCTGTCTCCATTAAGCTGCTCCTCCAAAGTCTTCAAGTGTTAAGTTCTGACAAGCCTCTTTTACTCTTTCTACAGCAGCATAAAATTCTTCCTCAATTGTTCTTACCCTTAATCCAAAGGCTTTCTGAACTGCTTTTCTCACTATATCTCCTTTCATCAAAGCATTCTCCCAGCCAAACTCAGCATATTTTTCATTAACAACTCTATTCAAATCAATTAATGTCTCTGCCCTTCTTCTCCTCTCTTCTACAGCTTCACTTAAAGGCAGATTAAGAAAATTATCAATCTTGGAAACAAAGCTTTCAAAAAAACTGGCAGGAAATCTGGCATCAAACTCCTCTATAGCAAACCCAAAAGTAATAAATACCGGATCTTTAAAATAGGAAAATAAATCCTCTTCAATTAAGTCTGGATCTTCATTTAATAAATCCTGATATAATCTATAAGCCTGTTTGGATTTTTCTTTAACATTTGGGGGTTTTTCTGTATTGAACTCAAGAATGTGATGATACAGGCTTTCATCAGCAATTATACCAAGAATTTCCCTTGCCCCGAGATCCCTCATAGCTTCAAGTCTATGTTGTCCATCAACCACATAATACTTTCCATCTTTTTCAACTACTACCACAGGTGTTAAAAATCCCAATTTCTCTATAGCCATTTCTAAATGCTTTTTTAAACTTTCAGAAATATCCCTTTGAAAAGGAGGTCTATGAATTTCGTCAATTTTAAAAAGTGCCAGTTTTAAAGGTTGCTTTTTTACAGGATCTTCAAAAGAAGCCAATTCAATCATAGCCTCACCCCCCAGATTAAAAAATATTAATCTGCATTTCTCCTGAGGAAAGTAGGAATATCTAAAACTTCTTCATCAAACAGTTCTACTGTAAGTTTTCTTTTTTTCTCTTTTATCTCTTTTTTCTTTATTCCTTCTTCTATATTAACCACTTTTTCACTTTTTTCTTCTACTGGTTTGCTTCCTTCAAGCCCTGTAGCTATTACTGTAACTCTAAGTGCTTCTTCTAAAGTCTCATCAAATACAACTCCCCAATATACTTTAGCATCAGGATGAAGTTCTTTCGCCACCATTCCTGTAATAATCTGAGTCTCCTGGATAGTTAAAGTATCAGGATGCACACTTATATTAAGTAAAACTCCTTTTGCTCCAGAAATAGAAAGATCTTCAAGTAGCGGGCTATAAATAGCCATTTGAGTAGCCATCTCGGCTCTACCTTCTCCTACAGCTTCTCCCATACCCATTAAAGCCATACCACCACTCTCACTCATCACAGCTCTTACATCTGCAAAATCCAAATTTATATACCCTGGAGATAAAATTAAGTCCGATATTCCTCTCACTGCATAATATAATACATCATCAGCTTTTTTAAACATGTCTGCAAGTTTCTCCTGAGGAGAACCTAAGGTAATAAGTCTATCGTTAGGAATAGTAATAAGGGTATCCACATATTTTGCAAGTTCAGCAAGTCCCTGTTCAGCTATTTTCATTCTAAATCTGCCTTCAAAAGAAAAAGGCTTAGTAACTACAGCAACAGTTAAAATACCAAGATCTTTACAAATATGTGCTATTATAGGAGCAGCTCCTGTTCCAGTTCCACCTCCCATTCCAGCAGCAATAAATACCATGTCTGCATCTTTTAAAATATCTCTTATTTCTCTTTCACTTTCCTCAGCAGCCTGCCGTCCTATTTCTGGTCTTCCTCCTGCTCCTAAACCTTTTGTTAAGTTTTTCCCTAACTGGATTTTAATAGGAGCTGGATTAAGCTCTAATACTCTATAATCTGTATTAGCAGCTATAAACTCCACTCCTGTAAGCTTATTCTTTATCATATTGGCTACAGCATTACCTCCAGCTCCCCCTACCCCAATAACTTTAATATTAGGCTGAACTTTTACTTCCTCATCTAAAAGCTCAAATGATATACCCATTGCTTTTATCCTCCTTTTTTTATAAATTTTAAAAGATCTTTCAATTTTTCAATAAAACTTTCCTTTTTTTCTTCAAAAATATTTTCCTTCATAAAGTTATATACATAAAGCAGCATACCTACAGCAGTTGCAAATTGAGGATGATGAATCTCTTCAGTTAACCCTGGTAATTTAGGAGGATAACCAATTCTTGCAGGTAAATCAAACATCTGATCAGCTAAATAAACAATCCCAGGAAGAAGCGAAGAGCCTCCTGTTATTACCAATCCACTTCCCAATTTAGATTTAATATCCAGTGTATCAGCTTCTTCCAGGACATAATTTTTAAGTTCTTTTTCTATAAGCTCAAAAAGTTCTTTTACCCGAGGTTCTAAAATCTCTGCTAAAAATTGTTTATTAATCTTTCTTGGAGGACGATTCCCTATGCCTGGCACTTCAATAATTTCATCTTCCTCTATCAATTCCCTAAGACAGGCTCCTTTCTCTTTTTTCAACCTTTCTGCCTCTTTTTTAGAAGTTCTAAGCCCAATTGCAAGATCATTGGTAAGCAATTCTCCTCCAACAGGTAAAGAAAAAACATACCGCAAAACATTATCCCAATATACAACTACATCCGTGGTTCCTCCTCCAAAATCAAGTAAAACTACACCAAGTTCTTTTTCCTCTGGGGTTAAAACAGCTTCTGCAGATGCCAGACCTTGAAAAATCACCCCATCAACTTCTAACCCTAAATTTTCAAAACACTTTAATAAATTTTGAAGAGATGAACGATTGCAGGTAATTAAGTTTACATGAGCCTCCATTCTTACACCTGACATCCCTATAGGTTGTAAAATTCCTCTTTGCTGATCCACTATAAATTCCTGAGGAATTACATGCAAAATAACTCTATCCTGAGGAAGTTCTATAGCTTGAGCTGCCTGCAAAACCTCATCTACATCCTCAGGAGTTACCTGTTTTTCCTTTAAAGCTACTACTCCCATTCCTGGAGTGGTTTTTACATGACTCCCAGCAATACTGGTATAAACACTTCCTATATTCACCTTAGCTTGAGCCTGAGCTTTTTCTATAGCACTTTTTATACTTTGCGTAGCTTCATCTATGTTAATAACCATACCTTTTTTCAATCCATGAGAAGGAGCAACTCCCATCCCTGTAACCCACAAATTTCCCTCACGCTCCTCCCCTATCAAAGCACAAATCTTTGTAGTCCCTACATCTATTACTAAAATTCCCACCCCTTTACCCATTTTTTAAACTCCTAAACTTTATTAAAGCCTCTCCCAGAGGATAATCCATTCTTATTAGCTCCACATTATCTATCAGCTTTTTTTCATATAAATATGCCATAATTCTATCCAGGTTTTTATAAAAATAAAACCAGCTTTTTTCTGAAAATAAAGGTAAATAAATCTTTATGTGATTGTGATTTTTGGTTATTAAAATTAATCTGTTATCATCCAAAACAATCTTGGCTAAACTTTCATACACAGGCAAATAACTTTTATTGTTCTTCAACCAGATTAAAAATTTAAACAATTTATCCCTAAATTTCTCATTTTTTATTTCAACCACAGGATAAAAAAAGTAATCTTCCGGTAAAATTCCCCCCAGAATTACTCCATCTTTATCTATTAAATATCCTTTATTGTTCCTCACAACAATTGCCAGAGGTTCCCTTTCTTTAACTATAATCTCTAAGGTATCTGGAAGATGTCTCACTATGGTTACATCCTCAATATTGTTATTAGAAAGGATTCGTTTTTTTACTTCCTCTAAAGGTATTCTAAATAACCTTTCTCCACCTTTTAATCCTGTAAGTTTAATAATTTCGCTTTTGCTAACCTTTTTGTTATTCAAAACTTTTATTTCTCTTAAAGTGAAAATACTTGTAAAATATAACACATAAACCAAAATTCCTGTAAAAGACATACCTATCAAAAAGCACCAAAATATTCTATTTTTAAAAAAATTTATCATCTCTTTTATCATAACCTGCACCCCAAAAATTTCACTTCTGGCTCTAATCTTACTTTAAATTTTGAAAAAACTTTATCTCTTGCCAGTCTCATTAACTCTAAAACTTCCTTAGCCTTGGCTCCTCCAAGGTTTATTATAAAATTAGCGTGTTTTTTAGAAATCTGAGCTGCTCCTATCCTATAACCTTTTAAACCACATGCCTCTATCAATTTTCCTGCATAATAACACGGAGGATTTTTAAAAACCGAACCAAAAGTCTTTTTTAAAAAAGGCTGAGTCTCCTTCCTCTTTTGAATGCATTTTAAAACCTCTGCCTTTACCTCTTCTTTTTTAGTCTTCTGTAATTTTATTTCCGCCTCTAAAACCACCCCCTTTTCTTTAAAAGCTCTGTATTTCCACATACCTTCATCAGGCTTTATGTTTAAAACCTTACCTTCTCTATAAAGTGTTACAGATTTTACCAAGCTGGAGATACTTTTTCCAAAAGCCCCTGCATTCATTTTAATCGCACCTCCAATAGTTGCAGGAACCCCGGCTAAAAACTCTAACCCAGAAAAACCATTTCTTAAACTTAAAGAAATTAGTTTATTTA